>JAAYYM010000340.1 GCA_012515365.1 Clostridia bacterium | reverse complement strand
TCAATCCATCAAGTGGAGCAGTGACTGTCAGCAGGGATCTATCCTATCCAAAGGAGCTTACCGTAGTGGCATCGGTAAGAAGTGGAACAGCTGTAATCTCACAGAATGTTCTGATCTGTCCTGCTACAAAATCGATCCATTTGGTGAAATCACAAAAAAAGATAGGACTTTATCCGGGAACACAATATACACTGGATCCAACATCAAATCCTTCAAGAGCCTATTCGGAATATGAATTTCACAGTACCGCGCCGGGCATTGTATCCGTGTCGGACGCAGGAATACTGAGTGCGCATAAAAAAGGAACAGCAAGAATTATAATCAGGGCAAGGGACGGCTCGGGAGTTTTAACTACTTCATTGATCACTGTATATTAGAACGGCTGATTTACAACAGTATGAGAGGATAGACATGAAAAGTATATTATCAGATATTAAGAATCAGACCTACAGTCCGGTTTATCTATTATTTGGAGAAGAAGATTATTTACGAAGACAGTATCGCGATAAGTTAAGAAAGGCTTTATCGGCAGAAGGTGATACGATGAATTATACCTACTTTGAAGGGAATAATTTAAATACCAAAGCAGTGATTGATTTAGCGGAAACTATGCCGTTTATGGCGGAATATCGATTGATCATCATTGAAAACAGCGGATTGTTCAAAACATCAGATGATACGCTGGCTGACTATATGAAACAAATACCCGATACCACAAAATTTGTCTTTGTAGAAAAAGAGATTGATAAAAGAGGACGGCTTTACAAAGCCATCGCAGCTGCTGGACGCGTAGTCGAGATGGTACATCAGGAAGATGAAACTCTGAAACGCTGGATCGCAAAGACACTGGATCAGGATGGAAAACGCATTCAGGAACATACCTTGGATTACTTTTTACAAAAAACAGGATCAGACATGTCAAATATAGCAACAGAGCTGGAAAAACTGATTTGCTATATGGGAGATGAGGAAATTGTCTCAAGAGATGATGTGGATGCGATATGCACCAATGTGATCACCAATCAGATCTTTGACATGATCGATTGTATGGCAGAGCAAAAGCAGAAGCAGGCACTTGATTATTATAAAGACCTTCTGGCATTAAAAGAGCCACCGATGAGAATCTTATACTTGATCGCCCGCCAGTTTAATCTGCTCTTGCAGGTAAAGGAACTAAAGGCAGCAGGACACGGGAATGATACGATTTCACAAAAGACCGGGATCAGAAAATATTTCCTCGGAAAGTATATGGCTCAAAGTGCTAAATTTAAGCGTCGTATGCTGAAGGAGGCACTGACGCAGTGCGTTATGGCAGAAGAACAGGTTAAAACAGGTCGACTCAACGATATTGTCAGTGTGGAAATGCTGATTATACGATATAGTTCAAAAGAATTTGTGAAAAATTAAAAATGGAGGAAAAAGAGATGGATGATTTTCAGAAAATGGTACAGGATATGGTAGACAAGGCAAAGGAATTAACAGGCACAGCCAGAATACACGCAAACATTAAAACCGAAGAGATTAAGATCCAGGAGCAGTATTACCGTCTGGGAAAGAAATATTATGAACTGTTTAAAGACGCACCGGAACAGGATCTGCGCAGCTATGTTGATAAAATTAATGCTTGCAATCAGAAAATTGATGATTTACGAGACGAACTCTAATTCCATCAGAAAGTCCATTGTAAACAACCAATAATATTGTGACTGTAAATACACATTGCGATCTGTAAATATCTGATTGAAAAAAAGCTACAAATAGAGTACAATTAAATTAGATGATTAGGCGATTCACCGGAGGTGATGTGTATGAGTTTGGAAGGAATTCAGAACGTATCTATGAATGCAGCTGAGAACATTTTGAAGGAGCCTGCAGGAGTCAGAAAAGCAGACACTGCAAGCCTGGCGTCAGACAAAGTTGTTAAAGATAACAAAGCGAAGTCTGCAGCCAGTCAAAAGAGTGATTTTAGCCGCCAGGGAATTAAGCAGACCGACGAAGAGGACCTAAAAGAACGGATAGAGAATCAAAAAAAATACGATGATGTTATGACAGAAAAAGCTGTAGAAAACGCAAATAATCGGATTAAAGCGAGCCATACAAATGCTAAATTTGAATTTAACGAAAAGATTAATCGTGTGACAATCACAATTACAGATGCTACAAATGATGAAATCATACGTGAAATTCCGCCAGAGGCTACGCAGAAAATGTTAGAGCGGATTCATACATTCTCAGGTATCCTGATGGATACTGAGGTCTAAGGTGAAAAGGAGGATAAAGCTATGGCAGGAATATCTAGTATAGGAAGTCAATTAAATAATCAGTACGCACAGATATCAAGCGGAAAGCGCATTAACAGAGCAGCAGATGATGCAGCAGGTCTTGCGATTGCCGAGAAAATGAAGGAACAAAAAAGTGGTCTCGATGTTGGAGGGCAAAACGCCAGATCTGGAATCGGAGCACTTAACATTGCAGACGGAGCACTTGCCGGAATCGGTGAGAATTTGCAGCGCATTTACGAAATCAGCGTTAAAGCATCAAATGGCCTGAATTCAGGAAGCGATCTGAGTGCTATGCAAAAAGAGATTGATCAGCTGATGAGTGGAATCAAAGAGACCGCATCCAATACGGAATACAATACAATGAAGCTGATCGATGGAAGTATGGCATCTATGGATATGGCGACAAATCCTGATGGAACGGGACAGTCGATTAAGATGGCAAATGCATCACTTGAAGCACTTGGAATCGATGGCTATAATGTGACCGGAGAGTTTGACATCAACAGGATCCAGACAGCGATTGATAAAATCAGTGCAGCAAGAAGTGAAGGCGGCGCATCCACCAATGCTCTTGAGCATGTATACAATTATAATAATTATGCATCACAGAATACGACATCAGCACAGAGCAGGATCGAGGATCTCGATATGCCAAAAGCAATTTCAGAACAGAAGAAAAATGAAGTTATTGAGGACTATCAGACTATGATGCAGAAGCAGAAAATGGAGCAGGAAGCAAATTCTGTTTTGGGATTATTTAAATTTTAGTAAGTAGTAAATTGACGGAAAGTGAGACCTATGAGAGAAATACCAAAAGACTATGAAATTTATCAGCATTTTAAAGGAGAGTACTATCAGGTTCGAGCAGTCGCTGAACATGAGGAAACAGGAGAGCTGTTTGTTGTATACACTGCTTTATATGGGGATAATAAGACTTATACCAGAACGCTTAGTAATTTTATGAGTGAAGTGGATCGTAATAAATACCCGGATGAGAAGCATAGATACCGTTTCACCAAAGTGGATTTTCAGGGTACAAGAGAGGAAAAACAGCCGGTCAGAGCTAGAAACGAATCCAAACAGGAACAGACTGAATCCTCGACATCAAATGATGAATCAGAAAATCAGAAATTTGTAAACGCTAAATTATCAGAGGAGCTAAGATCGAACGTTAAGGAAGAGGACATCGATGCAGGATTGATGCGGTTCCTTGATGCTGGTACCTATGAAGAAAAGCTGGAAATCCTTGTGATGCTGCGTAATAAAGTAGACGAACATATGCTTAATACGATGGCCGCCTCTATGGATGTTGAGTTGAAAGAGGGGACACTTGAAGAGAGATATGATGACATCAAATATTGCCTGTCTACGCTGGAAAAGTATGAGTGCAACCGACTTCGATAAACAAAGCTTAAAGTGTGCTCTCAAAAGAAAGTAAAACTGAGAATGAAGTTAAAGTCAGAAATGAAATTAGAATCAGAAATGAACGTTGATATTGATACAGCGCAATTACAACGCTTGTCAGTACCACTTATGAAGTGGTATAAGAGCAACGCCCGAGTATTGCCATGGAGAAAGCAGATTACACCGTATCGTGTTTGGATTTCAGAAATTATGCTACAGCAGACGCGTGTGGAAGCTGTAAAAGAATACTATGCGAGATTTATGAAAAGACTGCCGGATATTGGCAGTCTTTCTGAAATAGAAGAGGAAGAATTACTAAAGCTCTGGGAAGGTCTTGGCTATTACAATCGGGCAAGAAATCTGAAGCGTGCTGCACAACTGATCATGGCTGACTATGGCGGTGAGATGCCGGGGAGCTATGAAGAATTATTACGGTTGCCCGGGATCGGTACTTATACGGCAGGAGCCATTGGTTCGATTGCTTTTTCTTTAAGAGAGCCTGCTGTTGATGGAAATGTACTACGTGTACTGGCGCGTTTAAGAGGTGATTATGATGACATAATGAAACCTGCCGTACGCAAACGTGTAGAAAATGAACTTAGAGCGCTGCTTTTAGAAATCTCAAATGAAAAAGAAAATGTGCCCGGCATTTTGAATCAGGCACTCATGGAACTAGGTGCTTTGGTCTGTGTCCCAAACGGTGATCCAAGATGTGACCAATGTCCGCTTAAGGAACAATGCTATGCGGCAAATCATCAGTGCTATACAGAATTGCCTGTGAAAACGCAAAAAAAACCAAGAGTCATTGAAGATATGACTGTGATACTCATCATGGATGACCAAGAGGCACTCTTATATAAAAGAGGGAAAAAGGGATTATTAGCCGGGTTATACGAGTTCCCGAATGCAAAGGGAAGTTTATCGGAACAGGAAGTGATTGAGTATGTGGAAGCTCTTGGATTTATGGCATTGCATGTGGAGCGAAAAGAAGACGCCAAACACATTTTTACACATCGAGAGTGGAGAATGCGAGTATACGCGGTTAAAATTGCACAGTTAAGCCAGTCAGAGCTTAATCAATCAGATGAGGAAGCTCGTATAGGTACGTTTGCAGATAAATCTACGATTATACAGCAATATGCTCTTCCTACAGCTTTTGCGCAATTCAAGAAATACTTATCATGAAATTAAGCAATACCTATGATACAAAGAAATACTTACCATGGATTCAGAACATATTTATGATGAATGTCACTAGGAATTCACAGAGAAAGATGGTATATTTAGAGAACTTAATTTAGGAGGAGTTTTAGATGAAGGTATTATCAATAGCGATTCCCTGCTATAATTCAGAAGCATATATGGAACATTGCATCAATTCACTGCTCCCTGGCGGTGATGATGTTGAAATTTTAGTCATTGATGATGGTTCATCTGACCGTACAGCTACGATTGCAGATGAATATGAGAAAAAATATCCGACAATCGTGCGCGCAATCCATCAGGAAAATGGTGGACATGGAGAAGCAGTTAATACCGGGCTGGCCAATGCAACAGGTCTTTATTTTAAAGTTGTAGACAGTGATGACTGGGTGAAAGATGAAGCGTATGAACAGTTGCTGTCAAAACTTAAGGAACTGATCGAGCAGCAGTCTGCTCCAGATATGATGGTATGTAATTTTGTATATGAGAAGGACGGCATGAAAAAGAAGAAGGTCATGACGTATCGGACAGCATTGCCACGTGAACAAGTATTTACATGGAATGAAGTAAAGCATTTTCTGCCTGGACAGTATATTTTGATGCATTCCGTTATTTACCGCACGAACATGCTGCGTGAATGTGCCCTGCAGCTTCCTCAACATACATTTTATGTGGATAATCTGTTTGTATTTGAACCGCTGCCATTTGTAAAAACAATGTACTATCTGGATGTAAATCTGTATCGCTA
>JAAYYM010000339.1 GCA_012515365.1 Clostridia bacterium | reverse complement strand
GAACCCGGGGATGAAAACCCATGTGGTCATTCCTATGAGGAAAGGCCTGAGACAGGATTCCATGGTGATGACCGAACAGAGGAAGACGATATCCAAGACTCAGCTTTTGGAGCATCGCTGCACACTAGATAAAAGCGAAATGAAAGCGGTCAAGAGAGCCTGCTCTGCAAGTGAGTGCGATGATGCAGATCCAAAGCAGAGACGCAGCAGGAGCAAGCACCGATAGAATGTGTGATTTTGAAAAACGCATCATTAACAGAAATTAAAAACATGAGTAATATACGGGGTATCCCGGGAAATAAAGCGGAGGAGAAAAATGGAAAATACAATGTTTGTAACAGCAGATACAGTTGCCAGAGATTTCGGAGTTTCACGAGCAAAGGCATACAGATTGATCAAGCAGTTGAATCAGGAACTTGAGGAAAAGGGCTATCTTACTGTAGCTGGAAGAGTAAGTAGACAATATTACAGCGAACGAACATATAGCCCGGTAGCAGTAGAAAGAGGTGAAACAAATGCCTGCATATAAAAATGAGCAGAGATGCACATGGACAGCGGCGTTCTATTATGAAGACTGGACAGGTGAAAGAAAGAAAAAGCACAAGAGAGGGTTTAAGACAAAAAAGGAAGCGCAAGATTGGGAAAGAAAATTCCTGAATCAAAAGGCGGAGACCCTGGATATGACATTCAGTGAGTTTGTGAAGCTCTATGCGGAAGACATGAAGCCTAAACTTAGATGGAATACATGGCTCACAAAAGAGTATATCCTGAAAGATAAACTAATCCCATATTTCAGTAAGAAGAAAATGAACGAGATCAAAGCCAGCGATATTATCAAATGGCAGAATACACTTATGGAGATGAAGGATGATGATGGCAGGCCGTTATATTCAAAGAAATATCTCAAGACGATACAGGCACAGCTCAGCTGTATATTCAATCATGCAGTCAGGCTGTATGAACTGAAGAAGAATCCGGTACATGCGGCAGGACCGATTGGTGGAGATGAAAGGACGATAGAAATGAAGATATGGACAAAGGAAGAGTATAAGGCTTTTTCGGAGGCGATAAGCGACAACATCGAATCATTCACTGCATTTGAAATATTATACTGGGGTGGATTAAGACTTGGAGAGATGCTTGCCTTAAGACCTGAGGACATAGATTTTGAGAATGATCTTATCAATGTAAACAGATCACTACAGCACATAAAAGGAGAAATAATCATAACACCGCCAAAGACGAAAAAAGGCATTCGAATCGTAAAGATTCCACACTTTCTGACAAGAGAAATCGAGATGTTCGCAAAGATGCAGTACGGATTAGAGCCTGACCACAGATTGTTTATGCTATCAAAAAGCGGCATGCATCATGAGCTGGATCGGGGCACGGATATATCCGGAGTCAAAAGGATCAGGATACATGACCTAAGGCATTCACATATTTCCATGCTTATCGATATGGGTTTTTCCGCAGTGGATATTGCGAATCGTGTTGGTCATGAAAACATCGACATCACAATGCATTATGCGCATATGTTCCCTCACAAGCAGGATGAAATAGTAAATAAGCTGGAAAACGTGAATGACTGGCAGGAGGCTATATAAATGGGTGGATATAAACAGATCGGTGATAAACCGCTACGTGATTACAGGAACAGAAAAAGATGTATCACCATTGGCTTTCGAGTGTCTCCCGAACAAAGGGATGAACTATACAAGCGTATTAAACTCACTGGAAGGACGATACAGGACTACATGCTGCAGAGCGGTTTGCAGCAGCAGATAATAGTAGTAGGTAATCCACAGCTTAGAGAGCGAATCATCGCGGAACTGCAACAGATAGTTCCTCTTCTAAAGAAAATTGAAAATAATGAGGATATTGATCCGGTAGTTATGGCAGAACTCAGAACTATTTTTGAAATCACGGAAGTGTGGGAATGACATTATGGAAAACAAAATGTTTGTGGGAGCGGAAGAGATGGCAGAAGATCTAGGCGTTTCGCGATCTAAGGCTTATGTTATTATCAAAAAACTGAATGCGGAACTAGAGGATAAAGGCTATATGACGTTATCTGGCCGGGTCAGTAGAAAGTATTACATTGAACGCCTATATGGATATGATGAATACCTCGGAAAGTAAATCTTAAAAAGCATTACTGATAAAAATCGGTAGTGCTTTTTAAATTGAAAAAAGTAAGGTATAATATTAGCTGGATTCTGCCAGGGCTTTCGGTTCGGCGTCCCGAATTTCCTCCTCGCTATGGCAAATGAAAACCCCCATGGACAAACTGGCATCCACGGGTTTTACTACTACTGGATAAGGAAAGTCCGGGACTAAATCATCCGGAATCTTTTCTCCCACATAATAGGTTTCTGGGCTTGGGACCCCGCATCTTTGGCATAAATCTCGAAACTGGTCCTTTCTGCTGATCAGATCCCATTGTGCTTTGGTGCAGTAAAAAGGCAGCTTGCAACCTTCGCTAAGCAACAAGGCATTCTGCACATTAAAGTCGCTGATTCCCGAAAGAACTGCATCGATCTTTTGGTCCTCCACCAGCTTGATAAGGCCTTCCAGATCGGAGGTGCTGATCAAAAAATGTTCATCAGCTACTTGCTTGGCTGCAGACTTTTCTGGCGGAAGGTAATCCGCCACCATTGTAATGGCCCCATGGGAACGGACATATTCCACGATGTCTGTGGCACCCACATTGGAACCCAGAACCAACAGTCTCTTGCCCGAAAACTTATTGCTTTTCATGCCATACTCCAATCTTCCAGGTACAGGTCCGAAGAATCTTTTTTCTTTACTTGACCGGCGCTCCGTACATATTGAGAACGACCACCCCTATGGTTATCATGACCAGGGCCAATACCCCCGCGGGAGTCAACGCCTCCTTGAACAGGAACACCGATATCAGGGCTGTCACCGTCAGTCCCACCGCCGACCAGGTAGCGTAGGCGATGCTCAGGTTGACCGTATACAAGGCTTTGGAAAGAGCATAGAAACAGATGACATAGGAAAGGATGCTGACTAAAGAGGGGCCCAACTTGGTGAAGCCCTCCGAATACTTGAGAAAGGTGGTTCCCAGCAGTTCAAAGCCGATGGAAATGGCCAGTAAAAAATACCCCATAAATCTTGTTCTCCTTTTAATTGTTGTGATTCATCATCACTTAGAAACAATGCAATTTATCTACAACCTAAATTCTACGTCGTTTTACGAAAACCATTAAAAATCGATATTTTCGCTGAACCTACGAAGAATTCAAGTAGTTACTCCTACATTTTAACATTATTCACCCCCCTTCCTCAACACATTTGAATAAGATATACCCATTATTCTCAATTAAGTTGCAAATATCACAATTCTAGGTTCAATTAATAAACCACTCGATTCATTCAAGCGATTCAAGCGCCAATTTATCAATCGTTACGACTCTAAGCAGATACATTTTTTATACACCTCTTGATAAGGATATTTGCTTGAGAGCTTCATAATCACAGACCTAGCTGTTTTGATAATTTTGGCCGCAAGAAAAACGTATTTCAAGCGAAATGTCTTTATCTGCTGCCTATATTCAGACACATCCAAGTAGTCAAATTTGAAGAGTAAAAACAGATTGTATGAAAGCATCATCATTTGGAATACTGCTTCATTTGCCCAGAATGATTTCAAAAGCAAGTGGCCTACTGACATGTCGTATTTTGCTTCTTTGATATAGTTTTCAGCATTGCCACGCTTTTCATAGGAGAGAACCACCGCTTCTGACTCTAGGTCTGTATTGGTGACAAAGAAAAAATAGTCGTACTCTGAACCTTCTAACAGGCTTAACTGAGCTCTTTCTTTTTCGGGTTTCAGAACGCGAGACACGACAAATCTTCTTTTTTTCTTCCACTTATCCAATTTTATAAGCAGCTCAGCGGTTTCTCTGCCGTCTATACCTTTAAGAAACACAGCAGAGGAAGCGGTCACTTGGGAGACAAGTGTTGCATAAGCTTTAGCTTTAATTAAGTATTTGCAACCAAGAGACTCGATTGTTTCAATGATTTCTTCATCGAAGTAGCCACTATCCATACGGAAAAAGATTTCCAAGTTTTGAGCTTTAAGAGTGGCAACAATCTCTTTAATCAGTTCAGCAGCACCATTTGCGGTGTATGCATTACCACTTCTAACAAAACCAGTGACATAGGCTTTGAGTTCATCACAAAAGGCAAACTGGACATTGTAGCATCGATTGCCCAGCTTTTTAGGATTGTAACCTTTAGTAGCGCCTTCTTGGTGGCCTTCTACATTAATGACACTGCTATCGATATCAATAGTGATGGATGTCAATCCACTTTTAGAAAGTAGCTTTTTAAACACTTTGAAGTTGATTTCTCTGAACATTTGCGTCGTTTTGAAGCTGAAGTTGCTTAAAAAACGCGACACGGTTTCAGGCTCTTTAACAGAAATATCGAATTCACGAACAAGGGGATCATTCTTTAAAAGTTTTAAACGTTCGAGCTTATCTATGCCTATAAAATGACCAGAGAGCATGGTTTTAACATGATTCATTTTAATCTTGTTTACAGAAGCGCTTTCAAAAGTGAGGTCATTTTCAATCATCTCAAAAATGCCGTTATTTTTAGTGTTCTCTAGCATCAGAAAAAGTCCTGCATTTGAGGTAAGATTTTTAGCCTTAAACTCGATTTTATTTATCATAAGCCATCTCCT
>JAAYYM010000338.1 GCA_012515365.1 Clostridia bacterium | reverse complement strand
AATCCTTGAGGAGGTGCTACAGAATATTTCTGCATTCCTACATTAATATAAATGAAATGATAGAGACGATGAATAGAGTGGATGAAAGCTATGGCAGTCTGTTTGAACGAATCCTTAATGGAGAAAGTGTGATCTCATTTGAAGCTATGATCAAACAGCTTCCTCAGCTGATATTTCACGAATGGATGGAACAAAAACAATTATTTGCGGCATTATTTGCTGTGCTGCTACTTTCTGTTATCATATCAGGAATCGATCTGAGCATGAATCATAAGCAGGTATCAGATATCGTTTATTATGCGACCGGAATTTCATTAATCTCATTAATAACATTGTCTATGAGTCAGACAATTGAATTTGTGACTGCTACACTTGAACATCTGACAGGGTTTACACATACCGCCATTCCTGCATATCTGCTATGCGTGTCAGCTGTATCGGGAGCAAAAACAGCTTCCGCTTTTTACGCGGCAGCGCTGTTTACCATCGGACTGATTGAAACACTATTTCTTGTCATCATTGTTCCTTTGATACAGATTTATATGATTACAGCTCTTTTGGATCTTCTCTTGCGAGGATTGTTTACGCAGCTGTTAAGTTTGTTAAAAAGTGTGATTCAGTTTTGCCTGAAAAGTTCAATGGCAGGTGTTGTATGCATTCAGGCTATTCAGGGAATGGTCACACCTGTACTTTCTTCCATAAAGGCAGGAACTTTTTTAAGAGCGGTATCGGCGATACCGGGGATTCAAGGGATTAGTGATACTGTTTTTGATACCGTTGCCGGTTCAGCAGTTATTATTAAGAATGCAATGGGAATGACAACGATGCTGATCCTTCTTATGATCATGCTTAATCCGATCGTAAAGCTATTAACGCTGATCATCCTTTATCGATTGATCGCTGCATTTGCCGGATTGTTTGCAGAGAAAGAAATGGCCGGATGTCTTCATGAAATCGCAGAAGGAAGCAGTATGCTGTTTAAAACAATCGTCACATCAATGGGCCTGCTTATGATCACGATTGCGATCATTTCTTTTACAACAAACAGGGGGTTTTAAAAAAATGATGGATCAGATTAGGGAATGGATTTTTCAAATCAGCAGTGGAATTATTATTTTGCAGGCTGTACTTCAGGTTGTGCCGCTTGAAAAATATCGGGGTTATATGAAAATTATTTTGATCCTTATGATCATGGCTATGGCAGGTAGTTATATGAAACAGGCAGATTTTTTTAGATTGCAAACAATATTTGAAACAGAATTTGGCCTTATGCAGAATCGACGCCATAATTGGGGCAGTCAGTTTGAAAAACAGGAGACGATTTCATTGTCAGGACAGATGTCAACATATTATGATAATGTTAAAACTAAAGTTAACAATATTATTATGGATGATCACTTATACGTGAAAATGCTTAAAATAGACGTTTGCGAGGATTATAAGAATGTGGATTATGGAAAAATAAAATCGATTTCTATAAAGTTGGAGAAAATAGTGGATAAAACTGTTAATATATTTAATAAACCTATTATTATCAAACAACATATAGATTGTACAGATAATTTGAGAGAGAAGAGCGAATATACCAAAAAAATCAGACAAGATATTGCAGAGACCTTACAGGTCGAGGAAGAGGTGTTACAGATTGAAATGGACTGATTCATTGAAGCGGGCACTCAAAAAACTTGGAAAAGAGCAGTTTCTGATTATTATTATGGCCGGTGTTCTGCTTGTCATCATCGCATTCCCTTCCGATCAGGATCACCTCTTTGATGAAACTGGCGATACAAAAAATAAGGAGTTGATTCAAATGGAAGGGGGTGAGTTAAATGTGTTACGGTCTGCCACGCAGGAACCAATTGCCTATACAGAGGAAGAGTATGTAAAACGTCTGGAAGCACGTTTGAAACAATTGCTCAGCTATTGCAGCGGATGTGGTGAAGTCGAGGTAATGATCACACTAAACAGTAAATCAGAAAAAGTTGTAGAAAAGGATACACATACGATTCATGTTCAGACAATTGAAGAGGATGGAGCGGGAGGGACTAGAAAGCAGATGGAATCAGAACAAAATGAAGCATCTATTTATACCAGTACCCAAAATGGCACAGACGCTCCATTGGTGGTAAAGGAAAAACTTCCTCAGATCGAAGGTGTTGTCATCATTGCAAAGGGAGGAGATGATCCTGTTGTAAAATCGAATATAACACAGGCTGTTCAAGCATTATTTTCCATAGAAGCGCATAAAATTAAAATAATAAAAATGAAATAATATGGCAGACTAAAAGGAGTGTCAATTATGAAAAAGATCATGACTAAAAATCAAATGATTATTACAGCGCTTGCTGTAATGCTTGCAGTGGCAGGATATCTGAATTATTCATCAGCAGGAAAGCAGACTGACAAGACCGATCAGATGCTAAGTGCTTTATCAGAAGATGAAATGGAGACAGGATTATTAGAATATGAAGAAATCGATGTCATGAATGTATCCGGAAATGCCATTGTGACAGATTACGCAGAGGAAGGAGTATCAGAGGGCAATCTTTCAGAAGAGGCCTATGCATCCAATCCGTTGGCAATCGAGAGAGATATCTCCGATGAAGATCAGCTGCAAGCCTGGCAGTATGAGACAACTACTGAGCCTGAAAGCCAGCCTGGAGAAGCAGTTTTTACAAGTAATCTGACCAGTGCCGGAATTGCATCTAATGCAAAACTGTTAAAAGAACAAACACGTGCAAAAAACAAAGATGTTTTACTGGAAGTCATTAACAGTGTTGCAGTGAATGATACACAAAAACAAGAAGCGGTAAATGGAATGATCTCGATGGTAGATGTATCTGAGAGGGAAACAGCAGCTGAGGTATTATT
>JAAYYM010000337.1 GCA_012515365.1 Clostridia bacterium | reverse complement strand
TAAAAATGGCGAAGGCTGCGGAATGGGCAGGGGCAGTAGGCCTGCGAGCAAATTCACCGGATCAGATTAGTGCTATTAAGGCAGAGGTGGATTTGCCGGTAATTGGTCTGTACAAAATCTGGCACGATGACACAGATGTATTTATTACACCTACACTGGAGGCGGCAAGAGAGGTATGGGAAGCAGGGGCTGATGTCATTGCAATTGACTGCACAGACCAGATAACACATGCAGGCCGTCCGGCATATGAATTGTTTGATGTGATTAGAAAAGAAATACCAGAGGCACCTATCTTTGCAGATGTTTCAAATTATGAAGAGGCCAAAAGAGCAGTGGAAATGGGAGCAGATATCGTAGGACCTACGCTGTATGGATATACGGAAGCAACAAAGACAATTGAAAATCCGGATCTTAGAGAATTCGCAAGAATGTGTCGTGATTTTGGAGATAAGACATTTATGGCAATGGAGGGTCATATCTATACGCCGGAAGATGCAATGAAATGCATGTACCTTGGTGCGGATGCAGTAGTAGTTGGAAGCGCAATTACCAGACCACATTTGATTGCAAAGAGATTTGTCGATTTACTTTCCGGGCTACAGGATAACTGGAGAGTTGCAGAAAGAAGTAAACATTAATAGTTAGACAAAGAGTTCTTTCATGCAGGAGGTAACAAAATGGTAAAATTTGATGTAGAAGGCGCACAAAATGTGGAGGTAAGTATAAAAATTCCATGCGAGAAATCCATGCCTGAACAGTTGGAAATCATGGAAAGATATACTGCAACACATAAAAAATATAACCGATATTCCAAAGAAAGACGGGAAGTAGAATGTTTAAAGGTTATCTTTCCTACATTATTAAGAACGATTGAAGAACAGGATCTGATTGCCGGAAGGCTGGATTTTCTTCCCATTGGTTTTGGCACTGTGACATCGGTTGGCGGAGTGGGACACTATTGTGTATTTAATAAGTTGAGAGCATTTCAAAATGAAATTGGACCAGAGTACAGCGATCGGGTAGAAACATTATATCGGTATTGGCTGGATTATGATTTGAAGACTATTTACTGCAAAGAGGTACTGACAGATACTACGATTGGCAGGTTTATTGATGTGGAATATCCGTTGATTGCAACAGCACGATTGTCGGGTATGATGCTGGACTATCCGAAGCTGCTGGATAATGGAATCGATGGATTAAAGAAAATCCTACAGGAAAAGTGCACAGACGGACAGGATAATGAATTTTGCCGATGCGGCATTGAGGCACTGGATATTGTGGCTGCCAGTGCAGAGTATTTAAAAAAACAGGCGCAAAGACTGATGGAAGAAAGTAGTGACGAAAAACGTAGAAAAGAGCTGCAAACAATTGCAGATAACCTTGAAAAAATAAGGAGCGAGAAGCCGAAGACATTTCCGGAAGCATTGCAGTTGTTTTGGCTGTATGCAATTATGGCAGGTGTTATAAATTATGGCAGACTTGATGATTTTTTAGGACCATATCTCGCAAAAGATTTGGAAGAAGGTCGTCT
>JAAYYM010000336.1 GCA_012515365.1 Clostridia bacterium | reverse complement strand
AATGAATCATTCGAGCTTCATTGACTTAAAGATCGCTGCGACTGTTTTCTATCCGAGACCGCTAAGTATTGTCTGTACATCGGATGGATTTGTTGGGAAAAAGAATCTGATGAGACATATGGGCTGCATACCGACACAGAAATTTGTAACTGATTTGACGCTAGTCAGAGATATGCGATATGCAGTAAATAAGCTGAATAGTTCTGTATTGTTGTTTCCAGAGGCGAGCTATAGCTTTGATGGGACGGCAACACCACTTCCACAAAGTATGGGAAAGTGTCTGAAAATGCTGGGAGTACCTGTGGTAATGGTACATACACAGGGCGCTTTTTTAAGGGATCCTTTGTACAATAATCTGAAGATACGTGATGTGGACGTAAGCGCAGAAATAGAATATCTGTTGTCTCCGGAGCAGATTGTCGAGAAATCTGCCAAGGAATTGAATCAGATCTTATCAGACCAATTCAAGTTTGATAATTTCAAATGGCAGCAGGAACATCACATTAAGGTAGATGAACCTTTTAGAGCCGATTATCTGAATCGTGTGTTATATAAATGCCCGCATTGCATGACAGAAGGGGAGATGACAGGAATGGGAACCACGCTGACTTGTGATCATTGTGGGGCTGTCTACGAGTTAACGGAATATGGATACTTAAAAGCAATTAATACCACCCCCAAATTTGATCATATCCCGGAATGGTATCGATGGGAACGTGAATGTGTCAGAAATGAGATCAAAGAGGGTTCCTATTATTTAAAAACAGAGGTAGATATCTGCATGATGGTCAATATGGACTGTATCTATCATGTAGGAAAAGGTACCTTGATCCATACAGAGGACGGATTTAAACTTGACGGATGCGATGGGGCTCTTCACTATGAACAAAAGGCAACGGCATCCTATAGTCTTTATGCCGATTATTATTGGTATGAAAAAGGCGATGTGATCTGCATAGGTGATCACGATACCTTATATTACTGCTTTCCAAGAAATAATGGTGATATTGTTGCAAAGACAAGGATTGCAGCAGAAGAGCTTTACCGTATTAAAAAGGTTACTTTTTAAGCAATTAGGGAAGGAAAAGAAAGAAAAAAATGACAAGTACAATATCAAGTAAACAAATATTTTATAAACGCGCATTTAAACTGATACTGCCGATTGTAATTCAGAATTTACTGAGTGCGACCATCAGCTCTACAGATGTTGTTATGCTGAATTATGTAGGACAATCCTCCATTTCGGCAGTTTCACTTGCATCACAGTATACAAACATTCTGTTTACCTTCTTTTTTGGAATGGGGACAGGAGCGACTATGCTTTGTGCACAGTATTATGGAAAAGGGGATTTTCGTGCCATTCATGCGGTAGAGGGAATCGCGCTTCGCTTTTCAATCATCGTTTCTATTGCATTTGCATCAGCTGCACTTTTGATTCCGCAGTATATGATGAAGGTTTTTACGAATGATGCGCAGCTGATCGAAATCGGTGTGGGGTACCTAAGAATTGTTAGTGTGAGTTATCTGTGCTGGGGTGTCATGGAAATCTATATGGCTGTACTGAAAAGTATTGGAAGAATTGCGATCTGTACAGCAGCTAATATGGTGGCATTTGTGGTTAATATTATCTTAAATGCCGTTTTTATCTTTGGATTGTTTGGAGCTCCCAAGTTAGGCGCTGCCGGAGTGGCACTTGGTACGACACTCTCGAGAATCGTACAGTTGATCTGTCTAATTATTGTTTCAATTAATAGTAAGAATGTTAAGATGAAATTATCCTTTATGTTTATACAAAATAAATTATTATTATCAGATTTCATCCGGCTGTCACTGCCGGCACTCTTAAATGATGTAATCTGGGGTCTTGCTTTTTCAACATATGCAGTTATTATCGGTCATATGGGATCAGATGCCGTTGCTGCTAATTCATTTGCAGCTGTTGTGCGTAACTTTGGCTCGATTTTATGTTTTGGTGTAGCCAGTGCAACTGGTGTCTTACTTGGAAATGAAATCGGGCAGAGCAACTTCGATGGAGCAAAGGAGGACGCCAAAAGATTGATCAGACTGACTGTTGTGACAGGATTGATCGGCGGATTGATCATCTTATGTGCGACTCCGTTCGTACTGAAATATGCGACATTGACAGATACTGCCATGCATTATTTGAAATATATGCTGCTTATTAATTCTTATTATGTCATGGGCTCAGCAGTCAATACGACACTGATCGCCGGTGTCTTTCGAGCCGGAGGTGACTCTAAGTTTGGATTTGTCTGTGATACGATTGATATGTGGTGCTATGCGGTACCGCTCGGATTTCTTGCGGCGTTTGTATTTAAGCTGCCTGTATTGTGGGTATATTTCTTATTGTGTACAGATGAATTTGTTAAATGGCCATGGGTCATCAAGCATTATAAAAGTGGTAAATGGATGAAGAATATTACAAGAGATAATCTGTTTGAAGAGACTTAAATTGTCTTTTGATACCAAAAAACAGTCGAATAGGTAGGAGATATTTACTTTATCATACGAAACGCTTATATTAAGTTTGGTTTCAGATGGTAATTGCGAAACAATCTCATGAGTTGAGTGATTTTGTAGAGTTACACAAAAACGTTCGTCGAGGTCGTTTTGACTCCTCACTTATTTTGTGTAACCCTACGAAATCCTTTCTTATGATTGTGAGTTTCGCAATGGTCTATCTGGTTTCAGGTGAGTGAAGGCGAGCACGTCATGTATACAATTGCAGTATGTGATGATGAAGAACAACATACTCAGATGGTCGAAGCAATGATCAAAGATTGGGATTCTTCTGTTCAGGTTGATGTTTTTTTATCTGGAGAGATGCTGCTAATGCATTATAAGCCATATGATGCAGTCTTTCTTGATATTGATATGAATGGGATCAATGGAATCGAAACCGGTAAAAAAATCCGCCAGATTGATAAAGAAGTGAAGATCATTTATCTGACATCCTACCGTGATTATGTATCAGGCGCCTTTATGGTACATGCCTTTCAATACCTGCTGAAACCGGTTAGTAAAACAGTGATGTGCAATGTTCTTAAGGAAATCTTTCGTTATACGCAGAATCCTGAAAAGAAGATCATTCTGGATTTTAAAACTGCAGATGGTGAATATGACAGTGCTGATAAAATCGGAGCGGTATTTAAACGTATGGCAGCTTTTGGATTCTCCATGCCACATCAGAGCTTTGTCATTAATATGCTTCATGTAAAGAGTGTCAGGAATCAGCAGATCATTTTAGACAATAACATGTGTATTCCGCTTTCACAAAAGAAACAAAAAGCCTTTAAACAGGAACTGGCCAAATATTTATCCGGAAAACTGGAGGAAAGGGTCAATCGATGGGAAGCATGACTGTCATTTCTATATTCTTTGCGATATTTGATGCCCTATGCACGACGGTGTGTTTTATGGTTCCGCTTTTGGTGATTCCGTCCAAAAAAGATGTTTCTCGAGTCATCAAAGTGGTTGTGTGGATTGGGTATGCAGGTTTAATGATTCTTATTCCATCAATATGGCGAAATGATTTTATAACGATTCCTGTTTTATT
>JAAYYM010000780.1 GCA_012515365.1 Clostridia bacterium | reverse complement strand
GCGGCGCCCGGGAGATCATGTGCATCCGGGTGCTGGGCGGATCCCAGGTTCGTTCTGGTGGCGTCGGTGACATCATCATCGCCTCGGTGAAATCGGCCCAGCCGAACGCCGGTGTGAAAAAGGGTGACGTCGTTCGGGCGGTGATTGTGCGGACGGCTCAGGAATATGGCCGCCCTGATGGCAGTCACATCAAGTTCGATGACAACGCCGCCGTGCTGATCAACCCGGCCGGCAATCCGCGTGGCACGCGCATCTTCGGCCCGGTGGCCCGTGAGCTGCGTGAGCGCCAGTACATGCGAATCGTTTCGCTCGCGCCGGAAGTGCTCTAGGCACGGCGGCGGGCGACCAGGGAAAGTAGGCCGAGGATGCGAAAGATCCGGCGCGGCGATGAAGTCATCGTCACCAGCGGTCGGAACAAGGGTCAGACGGGCACCGTACGCACCGCGCTGACCGAACAGGACCGCGTTGTGGTTGAGGGTGTGAACATCATCGTCAAGCACATCAAGGCGGGCCGGGCGCGGCAGGCGGGCCGTGTTGAGGTTGAAGGACCTCTGCACATCTCGAATGTCATGCTCATTTGCCCGACCTGCAAGAAGCCGACACGCGTCGGTGTTCGCCGTGATGAGGCGGGCAAGAACAGTCGCTACTGCAAGGCATGCGACGCCACGATCGCGCCGGGCGAGCTGTAAAGCGCGTTTCACCGTGGAGTGCTTGAGTAATTGAAGGGTGGCCTGAGCGCGGAGCTTCCGCGGACCAGGCGGGAACGCCCAACGTGTTCACGCCAGCGAAGGGATTGCCGGCATGGCAAGGATGCAGGAAACGTTTCGGAACGAGGTCGTACCTCAACTGATGACGGAGTTTAATTACTCGAACGTCATGCAGGTTCCGCAAGTTAATAAGATCGTGGTCAACATTGGCCTCGGCGAAGCGGTGCAGAATGCCCGCGCCATCGAGGCCGCTGTAGGGGACCTGACGAGCATCACCGGCCAGAAGCCGGTGATCACGCGGGCCAAGAAATCGATCGCAGCGTTCAAGCTTCGGGCTGGCATGCCGATCGGCGCGATGGTGACTCTTCGCGGCGAGCACATGTATGAGTTCCTCGATCGACTCGTTTCGGCCAGCCTCCCTCGAATCCGCGACTTCCGGGGAATTTCGCCGAACTCGTTCGATGGTCGCGGTAATTACACGCTCGGTTTGCGGGATCAGATCATGTTCCCGGAAATCGACTACGACAAGATCGACAAGACCCGCGGTCTCGAGATCAGCATTGTGACCACCGCGCAGAACGACGAGGAAGGACGCCGCCTGCTCACGCTGTTGGGCATGCCGTTCGCCAAGACCGGAAACCGGTAGAGGAGCCATCTATGGCCAAGGAATCATGGATCGTCAAGGCTAACAAGCCGGCGAAGTATCAAGTCCGCCAGGTGAACCGCTGCAAGCTTTGCGGCCGGAGCCGGGCCTACATCCGCAAATTCGGAACGTGCCGCATCTGCTTCCGCGAGCTCGCCTCGACTGGCAAGCTGCCGGGCGTGACCAAGAGCAGCTGGTAAGCGGCAGCGCCGCTCACGCGGCGCGCATGGAGGCAGATGAATGACCATCAACGATCCTATCAGCGATATGCTGACGCGCATCCGCAACGCCGGTATGGCGCGCAAGGCAACCACCACCATGCCTTCCACGAAGGTGCTGGTGGCGGTGGCGGCGATCCTCAAGGATGAGGGCTACATCACCGATTGCCAGGTGACGGAGAAGACGCCGCAGAACGAACTCGAGATCACCCTCCGCTACGGGGCCGATCGCCGGCACGCCATCCGCGAAATCAAGCGGGTGAGCAAGCCGGGCCTGCGTGTGTACGCCGGCAAGGATCGCGTGCCGCGCGTGCGCAGTGGACTCGGGGTGGCGATTGTCAGCACCACGCAGGGCGTGATGTCTGGCTACGAGGCGCGCCGTCGCGGCATCGGCGGCGAGGTGCTCTGCACCGTCTTCTAGGAGACGGTTGGAGCGCTTCGCGGAGGAAGCACGAACAATGTCACGAATTGGTCAGCGGCCGATCACCGTCCCGAACAATGTCGAGATCGTGATCGATCCAAACAACAATGTCAGCGTCAAGGGCCCGAAAGGGCAGCTTTCCGCCTCGTTCGATTCCGAGCTCACGCTCAAGCGCGAAGAGAACGTGATCACGGTTGAGCGCCCGAACGATCAGCGACGCAACCGCTCGCTGCACGGTCTCACCCGCACGCTGCTTTCGAACATGGTCATCGGCGTGACCGATGGCTTCCGCCGCACCCTGGATATCCAGGGCGTTGGGTACCGCGCCGCCATGGATGGCAAAACGCTGGTGCTCAACGTGGGGTATTCGCACCCGGTGCGGATCGAGCCGGTGGAAGGCATCACCTTCGCGCTCGAAGGCAACAACAAGATCCACGTCACCGGCCACGACAAGCAGGTGGTTGGTGAGCAAGCGGCGCTCATCCGGCGCACGCGTCCCCCGGAACCCTACAAGGGCAAGGGGATCCGGTACGAAGGTGAAGTTGTCCGCCGCAAGGCCGGTAAGGCCGGTAAGGCGAGATAGTCAGAACCCGGTGTATGCAGCCGGGCGTGGTTGGTAAATCACGCCTGGCTGAGCGAGCCGGATGGGAGCAGTGGAATGCGACTCAAGTACAGAAAGGCACTAAGCCCGCGTAAGCGGCGCCACGTGCGCGTTCGCGCCCGCGTTAGCGGCACGCCCGCTCGCCCGCGGCTGAACGTGTTCCGGTCTTCGGCACACATTTACGCCCAGGTGATCGATGACACCGCGGGACACACGGTGGTTTCCGCCTGCGATCTCGAGCAGGAAATTCTCGAGAAGGCCGGCGAAGGCGCCACCAAGGTTGCCCGCGCCAAGGCAGTGGGTGAGGTTGTGGCCGAGCGCGCCAAGGCGGCTGGCAT
>JAAYYM010000335.1 GCA_012515365.1 Clostridia bacterium | reverse complement strand
CAAGATCATAAAGGCTCCAGCTCGATTGATCGTCGTAAACGATGCATCCGTCCTTGTTGACAACCACCACATCTTCATATTCCAGAAGATTTACTTTTCTTCCCTTGGAACTCATTTTGTGTCCCTCCAAATAAATTTGGGTTATATATGTTTTTTATAACATATTTTTACAGCAGTCAAGAGTTTCAGCGAAAAATCAGTTTCTGTTGTTGAAATAAAAAAGTGGAAACAGGAATCGGAGATTCCCATTTCCACTAGCCGACTGTATGGCAGCAACGGCCAAAGTACTTATTAGAGTTTCAGTTCGTTTCCGGTCGGCAGCCCTAATTCAGAGGCAATAATTAAATAAAGAATTGATATAGGCCTTGCAATCGCAAGGTTTTTTTATGAAAATTTTCGTCAAATATTTTCATATTTTTATGGCGGATTATGGCGTATTGTGGTATAATATAGTAATAATATATTTTGTAGGGAGGTTCCTCTATGTATCTAAAGAAATCATTTAATCCTAAAACTGGCAGGACATATCTCTCGGCTGCTACAAATTATCATGATCCCATTAAGAAACAGTCTCGAACGCGGATAATTGAATCCTTCGGATATCTTGACGTGCTTGATAAAACATATTCCGATCCCATCGCTCATTTCACTTCGGTTGTGGAGAGGATGGATGCGGAAGAAAAGATGGCTAAATCAGTCGAGCAAATCAAGATTAACAAGGCCGCATCCCTTTCTGCCGGTGAGAACAACAGAAAGTTCTTTGGTTATTCTGCCTTCAGCAAAATTTATCATGAGCTGGAACTGCACACCTTCTTTGTGAATCGGGCAAGAAATCTGAATATCGAATATATCCTCAACAATGTTGTGAAGCTTCTGGTTTACGAGCGATTGAGATGCCCCGGTTCTAAGAGGAAGGCCTTTGAGAACAAAGAACGGTACTTTGATAATACGGATTTTTCTCTGGACAATGTTTATGGAGCGCTAAGCATTATCGCAAACCACACAAGGGACCTGCAGGTTCATCTGCATCAAAGAATCAAAGCTCTATACGGAAGAAAAACTGATCTCGTCTACTACGATGTGACCAATTACTACTTTGAAATTGATGAACAGGATGATATGAAAAAACGCGGAGTATCCAAAGAGCATCGCCCTGATCCCATCATCCAGATGGGGCTGCTTATGGATACCATGGGCATTCCGATCTCTTACCAGCTCTTCCCCGGGAATACCAATGATTGTGAGACTGTACGGCCCATGCTTACAAAACTGAAACGGGATTATGACGTTGAGCGAGTCATAATCGTCGCGGATAAGGGTAACAATACCGCAAAGAATGTGAACTATCACGTCATGCGTGGAGATGGATATGTGTACAGCCAAACGGTCCGTGGGGCTCAGAAAGAACTGAAGGATTATGTCTTTGATGAAAAAGGATACTCTTGGATCGGGGATGACTACAAGATCAAATCAAGAATTTATCCCAGAGAGATCAGCGTCATCGGAAACAACGGAAAGTTGATAAAGAAGCGCATCGATGAAAAGCAGATCATCTTTTATTCAAGGGACTACGACAGACGGGCCAAGGCAGAAAGAGAACCCGCCCTGCTCAAGGCAATGGAGCTTGTAAAGAATCCCGCGAAATACAAT
>JAAYYM010000334.1 GCA_012515365.1 Clostridia bacterium | reverse complement strand
AGAGCGTCTGTTAATGGCTGTTAAAGGAATCAGTGCAAATCCTTTTGATGCAATGGATAGACCCGGTATTGTAGTCGCCTCTGACCTTACCCCTTCTGATACCATTCAGATGAATAAAAACCTTGTACTTGGATTTGCAACACAATTTGGTGGTGTTACCAGTCACGTTTCTATTATTGCCAAGAACCTTGGGCTTCCTGCGTTGGTTGGTGTGTCCGATTTGATGCATAACGTACAACAGGACGATGAGATAATTCTCGATGCTACCGGCAGGAAAGTAATATTAAATCCTGATGAAGAAACCAAGAAATTCTATCAAGACATTATTTATAAAGCAAATGAAGAAAAAGAATTCTATGCAAAATTAAAAAATGTTCCGGCTACAACAAAAGACGGAAAGACTGTTGAAGTCTGTGCGAATGTCGGAAATATTGAAGATATTAACTTTGCAAAAGAATTCGGCTTTGACGGTATCGGACTGTTTAGAAGTGAATTTCTTTATATGGAAAATTCTCATTTTCCTACCGAAGAAGAACAGTTTGAGGTATATAGAAAAGCTGTGATCGTTGCTGAAAAGTATGTCATTGTTCGTACTCTGGATATTGGTGGAGATAAAGCACTCTCTTACTTTGAATTTGAAAAAGAAGAAAATCCTTTCTTAGGATGGCGCGCAATTCGTATCTGTTTGGAAATGACAGATATCTTTAAAACACAGCTTCGTGCACTTCTTCGTGCCAGTGCTTTCGGTGAAATTAAAATTATGTATCCTATGATTATTAGCGAAGAGGAATTAGATACTGCAAATGCGCTCTTAGAAGAGTGCAAGCGAGAACTGGATGCAGAAGGAAAAGCATATAATAAGGACATTAGGGTTGGGGTTATGATTGAAACTCCTGCTGCTGTTCTGTGTGCACCGGAATTAGCAAAGAAAGCTGATTTCTTTAGTATCGGCACTAATGATCTCACACAATATATAACAGCAGTTGATCGAGGAAATAAAAGGATTGCTCATTTATATAACAGCTTTCATCCTGCAGTATTACGTGCTATTAAAATGGTTATCAACGCAGGACATGCTGCAGGTATTCCGGTAGGCATGTGTGGTGAATTTGCCTCTGATGAAAACGCAACAAAATTGTTATTAGGTATGGGACTCGATGAATTCAGTATGTCAGCAAGCTGTATAAATCGTGTGAAAGCTTTGATTCGAGAAATGAATTTTAAAGAGCTCAGCAAGAGCGAAGAACCTACTTGCCGTGTAACTATTTATTGAATGTGCTCCCCAAATGTGGTATATTTCACATAAAAGAATAACTGTTATTTGAGGGGAAACTACTATGAGAAAAAGACTATTTGAAATTATTGAATTTTCTTCTGATACAGATAAAATCGGCGATATATATGACTTCATTATGATGTTTTCCATTTTACTGAGCATCATTCCTCTTGCCTTCAAAACACAATATCACTTTTTTATAATAATTGAGCAAGTTACCGTAATTATATTCATATTTGATTATTTATTTAGAATTTTTACAGCTGATCTTAAACTTAATAAAGGAATTAAATCATTTATATATTATCCGTTTACTCCACTGGCTATTATTGATTTATTGTCAATACTTCCGTCTTTGACTACATTAAACCCCGGATTTCGGTTGTTCAAGATCTTCAGGTTATTTAAAGCCTTAAAGGTTTTAAAAATTTTTAAGGCATTAAGATACTCTAAAAACGTTACATTACTGGTTCGCCTGTTTAAATCAAAGAAAGAAGCACTGCTAACCGTTTGCAGTCTTGCAATTATTTATGTATTAGTATCAGCTCTGGTTGTATTTAATGCCGAACCACAGACCTTTAACAATTATT
>JAAYYM010000333.1 GCA_012515365.1 Clostridia bacterium | reverse complement strand
TCCATAATCACCTGTGATAAAATATCCGTCCTCCGTAAATGCCTTCCGCGTCAGACTTTCATTATTGACATAACCCAGAAATACATTCTCGCCTTTTACGAGGATTTCTCCTACTCCGTTTTCATCCTGATCGGCAATCTTTACATCTAATGTTTCAAAAATCGTTCCTACACTTTCAAAATCATCTCGATTCGGATACTCGATGCAAAACGAGGAAGCTGTCTCCGTCAGGGCATACGCTTCAAACATAGGAAGACCGCACTCCTTGTACACACGACGCAGCAAAGGATCAAACTTCGCACCACCACAATACAGGTATTTGATTCTTCTTCCAAAAGCAGTTGGAAGGTGTTCTTTATAATGTTCATATATTCTTCTGTAAATCAGAGGAACTGCACAGAAAATCGTTGGTTCTACCTGTTTAAGTTCTGCTTCTATCTGATCTGTCCCACTGCAAAGATAAATACTTGCACCCGACAAAAGAGAATATAAAAAGTTATAAATATTTGCATATGTATGATGTAATGGCAGAAACAGATAGATGACATCATTCTCGGAAAACGGAGTTCTCTTTTGCAAGGGCTGCCATCCGGAAAAGATATTCTTTAATGACAGCATGATTCCTTTTGGATCTGAAGTAGTCCCGCTTGAATATATGATTTTCGAGCAGACGGTTTCATCCTTTTCCTCAAATACAATGTGTAACTCACGTTCGCCTGCTTCATTTGATTTATTTGATCCATTTAATTCATTCGATTCATTTAATTCATTCGATCCATCCGGCGCATCCAAAGACAACTCACGCAACACGTCCTGCATACAGAAATAAGTGATTTCCGGAATTTCTTCTGCTATATCACGAAACAGATCTGTTTGGTGATGATCATAAAGAACTGCACTGATGCCAACCGTTTTCATTATTTCCACAAGTTCTTCTTTACAGGTTTGGGCATTGACATTGACACTGATCCCGACATATGCAAGCACGGCCAGATCAGAAATCATATAGGACACAGAATTTTCTCCAAAGATTAGTATCTTTTGATCCTTTAAGCCATTTTTAATCAAGAACACTGCAAGTTCGGTCACTTTTCTTAAAAAAACGCCAAACGTCATAGACGTAAATGACTCCCCCGTCTTTTCAAATAGGTATTCCTTATCCTTCCATTTCTTGTAAGCACATTTTATGATCTCATTGATACTTTTCATAAGATTTTCTTCTCCAATAATACATATTCATATCTGCACTCTATTAAGTCCTCTGCATAATTCTGTGTAACCTTTCCATCTCTGGCTAAAGCTCCGATACTTGGCAAATGACTGCTTCTAAGCTCCATCATGATACTATATGCCAATGCTTTTCCTAACCCTTTATGCGACTGATCGACTCCCATATACAGCATGACATATTCCTTTGGATGGCGTTTTTGCTTCAGCAATTTAAGGATGCCAAACAGATTCAAATGATAAACCAGATTATGATAATTTGGTACACTGATGAAAAACCCGACCAGCTGATTCTGATAATACGCAAATTTCACCATCTGAGGATTCATGATTTTCTTATAATCACGAAACAATTCTATAAAGTCCTCTTCTGACACATGTTTATAGATCGGGAAATCGCTGTATAGTTCCGTCAGAAGCTGATATAGTTCCTTTAATTTCATTTCAAATTCAGACATATCAACACTCTGAATCTGATATCCTTTTTTGAGAAAATCCAAATACCTCTGATGGTACTTTTCATTCTCATATTCATTTCCGACAGTACCAAATACATTCGACGTATAGTGCTCGACTACCTGATATTCATTATCCAAAAACAGCTTGTAATAATAGTCCTTATTATATGGTTCCCCTGTATATGGCACCCCCTTGAACATGTTTATTTTTAGACGGTATTTGATCCAGAAGGAAGCATCAACCGGTCCCACGATGCGTGCCAAACCCTGCTTTTTTGCAAACTGATATGCCTGATCAAACAGATAAGCTGCTGCCTCCATGTTGTTCACGCATTCAAAAAATCCAATATAGGCAGTGGAATCATCCGGATAAATCGTGATGACAAATCGCCCCGCCACGCGATCGTTCTGATAAATCAGAAATTTATTTAGTTTAAAATAATGGCTGAGCGGATGCGTCCCTCGCAGGAGTTTTTTGATCTCATTCGGATTTTCCGTATGATCCTGTTGATATAGTTTTTTCGATATTGCCAGAAAATCTTCGATATACATCTTCTCATCATTAAATTGTACACATTTCATCATTGATTGTTCCTATTCTTTCGTCGTCTGTCTGATAATCTGAATCATGCCTGTTGTTCCATCCATCTCGATCTCATCCCCTGTCTTGATGGTATCCATCAAATGCTCTACCCCGACAATAGAAGGAATTTTCAGTTCTCTTGATATGATTGCCGTATGAGAAAGTAAGGATCCTTTTTCTGAAATGACTCCTTTTGCAGTTGCCAGAAGAAATACCCAGCCTGGATCTGTCATTGGCGTGATCAGAATTTGATTGTCTACGTGTCTTGCTTCATTCACATTTCGAATTACAAGTGCCTTCCCCCTGACTGTTCCATTGGAGCAAGGAATGCCCTGTAGCTGATTTTCGTCATACTGAAAGCTGGTTTTATTTACTTTTTTATGATGCTTATCAAATTCCTGCTCCATGAAAATCAATCTGGAATAAGCCGGAAGACATTCAAACAAACGATATTCTGCCTTTCTTAAGTGTACCGTATTTTTCATGTCACCTTTAGAATGCATAAGTTGTTTTATTTCATTGATCTGTAAATAAAACACATCTCGCTGCTCCTTAATCAGCCCTTGCTCAGAGTAGATCTCGCCTAGTCTTAGAAACATATGTCTGACGATTCCATAGATTCTGCTCCTGTTTAGTCTTGAAATCTCTCTGTTTCCGATTCCTTTCATGCAGAGTCTGATCAGATATCTGGTAAGAGGATCCTCTTTATGATCGTTCACTTTACCAGTTTTTTCATGAGACGGATTCATATCATCATAACGTTCCTTCAATCGCTTCATATCTGATCTGTATTCACTGATTTTATCTGCAAGCAGCTCTGGATTTGTCTGAAAAGTCAGGCTTTCCAGCTTTAATTCCTCCAGATTTCTGTCTCCATACTGTTCGATATACTGACTAAATCTCCTGTGATATTCTTCGTCTGAAAGCTGATCCTTCTGATAAGCCAACGTGATCAGCTCCTTGACCGGTTTCATGCTTTCGATGTTAGTAATACCGGATATATATGCATTCGCCATCTCTTCAGCATTCTGATATTTTTTCTTTAACCGCGCTTTGAGCAGTCCGATGCAGATAAACGTATAGGTATCGTTTAAAAGAGTGACATCCCAACAGGAAAGCAGTTTGGTTTCTAACTTTTGATACAGATCAAAAATCTCCTGTTCTGTCATGCGACTATTGTATAGACGGTAAAACTCCTGATTGATGGTCTGAAAACGTTCATTCAGTACTTTCATATTTCGTGACACACAAAGCATCTCATAGAAGGAATTAATGTACGTCATTGCGCGCGCAAAGGGTGAAAGAGCAACCTCCTCTTTCTCATATCCTTTATTCTTAACCCCCAGCATTTCCTGCCATACCGGAATGATTTTTTTATGAAAAGGCAGAAATTTAATAATCGTATACCAGTTACTGATCTTATAATAAATCCTGCCGTTCGATGCCCCTACCATATTAGAAAAAACATCTTGATAACGCATCAGTAGCTTTTCATTTTTCAAGACTCTTCGACTGACACTTTCAAATATTCCACTATAGACAGAGTTTACAAATGAGATCGTAAGTGGCAGGCTGATGCCCGGATAGCTTTCGACAATGTTACTGTTGTCAAGGATCAGAGGGTGTTCCTCATGAATCGTGGTAATACTTCTTGCCTGAAACAGATAGATCTGTTGGTCCTTAATACCAAACTCGATATCCATTGGCTCCGAAAAAAGTTCACGAATTCTTTCGGATATGTCGATCAGCTGCTCGACCATCTTGCGATCCAGATAATTATGCTCGCCCTCGTAGTAATAGAGGCGGTCATTCAGATTATAATAATAGCTTGTCGTCTCGACCTTATCAGATACAACATTTTCACCCAGGCCTTCGCCTACTACGATCACACTTTCGTTTAGCAAACCTTGCGGATTAGATGTAAAGATAATACCGGAATACTCAGACTGTATCATGTTCTGAACGATGACATTCATTTTAAGGTCTGAAAGCTTTATCTTTTTTTCCATCACATAACGCAGCACATTCTCATGATAGAGTGATTGAAAGCAGTCTGTTATTCTGGCGTCTAACTCCTGTGGCTGCACATTGAGATAAGTATCAAACTGTCCGGCAAAGCTGTCCTTTTTGCCATCTTCTATGCTGGAAGATGAACGGACAGCATACAGCTCACATTTTAGACTGATCCGTTTATTCTGATGAATATGTTTCGCAATGTAGTCCTTCAGCATGCAGCTGCGGGCTTCAACAGGAAGTTCTTGATGTTCCCTGATGATTCGATCCAGATCATCACATTGCTCCAAAACATCTTCTGATCTGATCACTTCAAAATCAGCCACTTGAAAATTCTGTGCTTTTAATATCGTTAAATGTTCTATCTTACTTCCAAGCATTATATTTTACCCATTAAAAGATACACTGCAACAGTCAGGACCATCGTTCCCTCCTGCAAATACGTATATCTTTCTACCTTATCTACAAGCCTACATCTTTCCGGATTTTTCATAAATGCGACAAACTGATAAGTCATCCAGGAAACCAGCAGTACCAACAGCAAAATCGAGATTTTATTTAGGTTATAAACCAGTATGATATTCGTCACAATATCGATCAATGTCATGAGCAGCACGAATCTGGTCGCCTTTTTATAACCAAACAGTTTTGAATATGTCGTATAATCAGTCTCATCCTTTGGCGCCTTGATTTTTCTCGAGATTTCCCAGATCAATGCCGGAAAATACAAG
>JAAYYM010000332.1 GCA_012515365.1 Clostridia bacterium | reverse complement strand
TTAAGTGGCAAATACTTTTTTAATGCAAAAACAGCAAGAAGTCCTGCTGCCGCTAAAATCAAAAATTCACCTGACCACAAATCCTGTCTGGTCCCGTCAACCGCAACACTTATGATCAGACATACTGATAATAGAAGTGCAAATGGCGCAAGCTTTAAGTCAATATTTCCATTCCATTTATTCTGTTTTAACATCATAGTTTTATCCCCTTCACTATTATAAACACAATCATAGCAGAAGGAGACTAAAACATCAAACTAATATTTAGGCTGTTTAATTTTTTTTCAAATTGCAAATCTTACTACATAATGCTATTATTTAGTATGGTTAATGAATAACATCATAGTAAAGCGGGGTAAAAACATGGGTGGAATTTTTGGCGTAGCATCAAAAAAAGACTGCGTACTTGATTTATTTTTCGGAACAGACTATCATTCACATCTTGGCACACGCAGAGGTGGTATGGCAGTATATGGAGATAAGGGATTTGATCGTGCAATTCACAATATCCAGAACTCTCCTTTCAGAACAAAATTTGAGCGTGACGTAGCAGAATTACATGGAACAATCGGAATCGGCTGTATTTCGGATTATGAGCCGCAGCCACTGTTGATCCAGTCTCATCTTGGCAGTTATGCGATCACTACAGTGGGTAAAATCAATAACATTGATGAGCTTGTCACAGAGGCCTTTTTATCAGGCAGGACTCAGTTTTTGGAAATGAGCGGAAGCAATGTCAATCCGACTGAGCTTGTTGCTTCTATTATCAATCAGAAAAGCTCTATTGAAGAGGGAATTGCATATGCACAGGAAGTCATTGACGGCTCTATGACGATCCTTCTCATGACAAAGGAGGGTATCTATGCGGCCAGAGATTTGTATGGACGTACACCTCTTGTAATTGGTAAAAAAGAGGATGCTTACTGTGTATCCTTTGAAAGCTTTGCTTATATTAATTTGAACTATCAGGATGTGAAGGAATTAGGTCCCGGGGAAATTGTATTTGTTACTCCTGAAGGCTACGAAGTTCGTAGAGAGGCCAAAGAAGAGATGAAAATCTGTACATTCTTGTGGATCTATTACGGATATCCGACATCTACCTATGAGGGATTAAATGTAGAACAGATGAGATATAACTGTGGTGATATGCTGGCAATGAGAGATCACGTAAAACCAGATATTGTCGCAGGTGTTCCAGACTCCGGTACCGCACATGCCATCGGCTATGCAAATCGTTCCGGTATCCCATTTGCCCGTCCGTTTATCAAATATACACCGACCTGGCCACGTTCCTTTATGCCTACTGATCAGAGCCAGAGAAATCTGATCGCACGTATGAAGCTCATCCCGATCGATGCACTGATTCGTAATAAGAGTCTGCTTTTGATCGATGATTCTATTGTACGTGGTACACAGTTAAGAGAAACTACAGAATTCTTATACCGCAGCGGAGCAAAGGAAGTACATATTCGTCCTGCCTGCCCACCGCTTCTCTATGGATGTAAATTCTTAAATTTCTCTCGTTCTAATTCAGAGCTTGATCTGATCACCAGAAGAATCATTGAAAAACGAGAAGGACCCGATGTATCCGAAGAGCTGCTTGCTGACTATGCAAATCCGGACAGCCAGAACTACAAGGAAATGATCGATGCCATCTGTAAAGAATTGAATTTTACTTCACTCAGATTCCATCGTCTTGATGATATGGTCAAATCTGTAGGACTGCCTCCTGAAAAGCTCTGTACATATTGCTGGGATAAAAAGGGAGACTGTCGTTCCTGTGGACATTGTTCAAAATAATATGATCTAACTCATATATACTGATATAACTAATAGATTCTAAATCATAACATCAACAGGTGGCCGTAATTAAACGGACCACCTGTTGACTTTTTCCCGCATTCGAATCAATATCTTTTTTTCCTGACGACTCACCTGTACCTGACTGATCCCTAGTATCCCTGCCACCTGCATCTGTGTCTGATTTTCAAAATAACGCAGCCTGATCAGCTTACGTTCTGCTTCATCCAGCTCTGCGATCAATTGCTCTAGCAGCAGATGATTGACCAGTTCTTCGTGTGGATCACGCTCTGTGGGAAGCTTGTCCACCAGACAAATGCTCTGTCCTTCATTCTGGTACAAGCCTTTATAGATCGATTCGACCTCATTGCCCGCCTCTAACGCGAGCATCATATCCTCCTTGGAAAGACCGGTCAGTGACTGTAATTCCTCCATAGTACCCTCTCGTCCATACTCTTGCATAAAAAGGTCTGCTGCCTGTCTCACCTTCCATGCATTTTCTTTGATTGATCTACTCACTTTTACGATGCCGTCATCTCTAAGAAAACGTTTGATTTCTCCTATGATCATCGGCACCGCATATGTAGAAAATTTAACATCAAAAGAGCTGTCAAAACGGTCGATGGCTTTGATCAGACCAATCGTTCCAATCTGAAATAAATCCTCTGCTTCATGTCCACGATTCATAAACCGATGAACAATACTGTGAACCAGACCGAGGTTCGTTTCGATCAATGTAGTTCTTGCTTTCTCATTTCCCTTTTGTAACTCTTCGATCAAAGCAAGGACTTCATTCATACCTCCTCCTTTAAATTATGAAACTGAGGGAGCAGACTTCCCTCATAACCAATTCGCTTCTTCATAAAAATATGTGTACCCTTTCCTGCTTCTGAGGTCACATCCAACTCATCCATAAAGGCCTGCATAAAGGCAAACCCCATGCCCGAGCGTTCCAGATCCGGTCTGCTGGTATATAGCGGAGTCATTGCCATATTCAAGTCCTCAATTCCTACTCCTTCATCATCGATCTGAATCTCTATCTCATCCTCTATAATCCGAATAGAAAGTCGGATCATGCCCTCCTCTTTTGAATATCCGTGAATAATCGCATTGGTCACTGCCTCTGAAACGGCGGTTTTCACATCCGACACCTCTTCCATTGTAGGATTCATACCTGCCATAAAAGCAGCAACAACAATTCTTGCAAAGCTTTCATTGGCAGATTTACTTGAAAATTCTATATTCATCTGGTTCATTTCTTTTACTCCCTTCATTCCTCAACGATTTTAATGATTTTATGTAACCCTGAAATGCGAAAGATCCGCCTCACTCTGTCATTTACATGGATTGCCATCACCTTGCCTCCCAGTGTCGTTATTTTTTTATACCTGCCCATAATGACACCGATTCCTGAACTGTCCATAAATTCTGTCTGTTCAAAATCAAAGATCACATGTGACAGGTCCTTCCCCTCTATATACTTATCCGCTGTGTTTTTCAGCCTGACCGCATGGTGATGATCCACTTCTTTAGGCATTCTAATCATTAGACATGACTGGATAATTTGAAATTCTTCGTTCATGTTCATGTTCATTTCCTTTCTTACAACAGTTATTTGAAACGTGCACCGCCTTACGCACCACATCAAAAAGAGCATGGATTTTTCCATGCTCTCTTTTGTATGTTATCAATTTATTCTTCTACATCAACCTCTGAAGAAATAAAGCCTCTTGATTTCTCTGCTATTTCTGTATCTGGGAAAAGTATGATGACCTGTTGATAGAGCTCATCCGCCTTTTCAGCATTCGAGGTATTTCTATATGCATGAGCCAGATTATATAACGCACTTCCGTTCGTCTGATCAAGCTCCCATGCCTTTGTCAATTCTGTAATGGCAGTTTCATAGTCTTTGTTGTCAAATGCATCTCTGCCCTTTTCAAAATACTGAGCAGCTGCCTCTGTTTTAACCTGAGATGAAATCTGTTCATACAGTGTCTTAAATGAATCTGAAGCAGTTTCCAGATAGTTTGCATCGATTTGCTCCAGCTGATCCATAATCGTCATAACATCATCCGGATTATCGATATAAGCCTTTGCTGCAGCCTCAAGGAAATCAGTTGCCTGCGTCATTCCTGCTTTCCCTGTAAGCTCCTCAATCTGTGCTGACTGCTCATCATTCTGTGTCTGTAGTGTCTTGATCTGCTCTTCCAGCTCAAGCTTAGATGCTTTTTCTGCAGTCAATTCTTCACTTACTGCCTTAAAATTAGCATCGTTTTCATCTGTTGCAATCCCGATTCTGGCAGGAAGGATTAAAAACCACGCAATCGCCACACCGATCACAATACCGATGATAATATTGATGACACTGGAAAATCCGATTTTCTCTTTCGCATACATTGGCTGGATAATCGTATCATTTCCACTCTGATAGCTATAGATGTCTTCCTGCGTTTTTCGCTTTCTTCCTGATGTACGCTCTTCACGTTCTCTGATCGTTTTATTGATATCCTTGAGATAACGTAATGTCGTCGTATTATTCGTATCGATCTGTGTCGCACGAATCAGTGTCCTTCTTGCTTTATCCCAGTCTTCAGCATAAATATATAACAATGCCAATAGCTGATAGCCACAGATCAGCTTTGGATTGATTGCCAGCACTTTTTTAAGCTGTATAATGGCCAGATCATTGCTTCCCTGATAACAGTAAGTCAAAGCCTGATTGTATTTCTTGATGGTTTGATTAATCGTATCAAGTCTTTGCGGATTCGTCTGTATTTCCTTGATGTAATCATCTGCGATATTCTTGTCACCCTGCAGATTTTTACTGATGACCCACTCACTTAATGCTGATACCGCTTCACCCATTTCAAAATAAACCAGACCAAGGAGATTTCTGGCCTGTGTATTTTTCTTATTAAATTTTAAGCTCTGTCGTAAACTGATGATCGCTCCGGATAAATCCCTTACACTTGCTTTTTCCAGACCATCATTATAGCATCTGTTCGATGCATAAATAATTCTTTTGTAAATTCTGACGTCTGCACCACAGCTTGTGCAAAAATCCTTCTCAGACAAACGACAACCGCAAACATAACACTTCATAATTGTTCCTTGTCCTTCGCCTCTTTGATCATACTCATTAAAACGTCTGTCATGTCAGATAAATCATGACTATATATTGCATCCTCCGCGTCCTCTACTTCCAGACTCGGATGAAACTTTTTTAATTCTTCTTCAAAATTGATCACTTGATATCCTCCACCTTACAAACAACTAATAAACATCATACCTACTTTTCACACAAAAAGCAAGTAGCTAGAGTAATTAAAGGTCTCTACGGAATATTTCTGTTTCACCTGCGCGTCCAAAAAATTCTACACCTTTGATCGTCTGTATGATATTCTTGCAGTTACTTCCGATCCAGATCTGCGTTCCTGAAAATAACTCAAGTTCAACACGTATTGAAGCATTTTCCGATGAATGTATCCTACTGTTAATCTGTTCATGCTCCTCTTCAGATTTTTCAATCTTAGCGCGGTCACGTGCAATCTTCTTTTTGAGCTGAGAGATTTTTGCTTCTATACTTCCCTGAGAAAGGATATCCTTCTTGGAATTCTGCAGCTCGTCAATCTGTTTTTCTGCCTTTTCGATTCCTTTTTTTAACATATTGGTTCTTGTGACAGACATGCGTTCTTTCATTAATAAATCCTCACTGAGTCCGACCTTTACAACCGTTTTCAGTGCAACATCATTTCCAATATTAGCTGATTCGATACCCTCAACTGCATATATGGTTCCACCCATAATGACACCTTTTTTACCGGAAACAGTTATGCGTCCGCCTGCTTCTATATCACAGTTCATAATGACATTCGCATGTATGTCTTTATCTACCTTTAGTTTAACGAATTCCAAAAACTCTGCATAGACACTTCCGCCTGCCATGATCACAGACTTCTGTCCGCCCTGCATACCCTTTTTCAGGGTAATATCTCCTGCTGCGATCAGGGTCGCAGCCTCAACATGCCCATTAATCACAATGTTTTTTGTCGCACGGATTTCTACACCCGCACTGACATTTCCATAAATGATAACATCTCCGCGGAAATCAATTTTCCCGACGATCAGATCAACATCATCTCTGACCTCATATACATTCTTGACACTTAATTTATAATTACCATATTCAACCCGGCCGTCGATCTGCGCCGTGTATGTATTTCCATCCTCCGAGCGAATGATTCCTTTTCCACGCAGGATCGGTAAATCTCTCACTGGCTTGGGATTCATCACATTTCCTTTGATATCGATCCCGGGAGTACCTTTTATCGCAGGATGATATACAGCCAGAATACTGTTGGCAGATACGTTTTCGATTTCACTCATACTCTGATAATCAACTGACCCATCAGAGCGGATAATAGGATTGCGTTTGGCACTTGAGTCTGAGAACCTAAACTCATAATATCCTTCATGGCCCTCTGTGGCTGCTGTCCCCTCCGCCACCTTTACTTCTCTTAAGTAAATCCGCTTAGAAACCATGGCTTCTACATTGGAACGAATGATGCCTGCTGCAATCCCCTGTTCCAAAAGATAATCCATGATAGACTCAACATCATACATCTGATTTTCTCCCGGTGTTCCGAGAAACAAGTATGCTGTCATATTATCCGGTGAAGATTTCACGTAAGTATTCATTCCTAAATCTGCCATATGCATTCTCCTAAACGGTGTAAGGCTTATCCCATATTTTCATAATATCATGAAAATTATGACATTTCAATCACAGTATATCAAGAAAATATAACAGAAATCTACAAATTAACGGAGCTGTTTCAGACGTTCCTGCACTTGTTCCATCATTTGTGTATATTTCTCCAATTTTTCCTTCTCTTCTGCTATTTTTGCAGCCGGTGCTTTACTTACAAATTTCTCGTTATTCAGCATTCCATTGACACGTTTGAGTTCCTGAGTCAGTCTCTCTTCCTCTTTTTCAAGTCGCTCGATCTCCTGCTTTAGGTCTACAAGCTCAGAAAATGGAATATAGATCACTGCATCCGGGATCACTACAGAAACCGCATCATCAGCAATTCCTGCTTTATCTTCCTGGATCATGACTTCACTTGCATAAGCGAGTGTTGCAAAGAAATCCTTGCCCGTCTGGAAGGTATTTTTAATTTTCTGGCTGTCTGTAACCAGATATACAGCAGCTTTTTTGCTTGGAGCAACGTTCATCTGCGTGCGTACATTTCTGATTCCACGTACACCCTCTTTAATAATCTCAATTGCCTCTTCCCATTCCTTGTAATTCCATTCTTCCTTGCATGTCGGCCATGAGGATATCATAATAGATTCTTCATCTGACTGTAAGGTACAGAAAATTTCCTCTGTCACAAATGGCATATATGGGTGCAGCAGTTTTAATGCATTGATCAAAACAGTTCGCAGTGTATACAGTCCGGCATTTCTGGAAACTGCTCCTGCTTCTGATTTATCATATAAACGTGGTTTTACCATCTCGATATACCAGTCACAGAATTCATCCCAGATAAAATCATATACCTTTTGAACTGCGATTCCCAGATCATATTTTTCCATATGGTCAGTCACTTCTTTGATCACACGGTTAAGTTTTGAAAGAATCCAGCAGTCTATCGGCTCTAACTGATCAGGTGTTACATTTAAAAGTGCAGCTTCATCTTCCATATTCATCATGATAAAGCGGCTTGCATTCCATACTTTATTTGCAAAATTACGATTTGCCTCTACCTTCTCATAGTAAAATCTCATATCATTTCCAGGTGCATTTCCGGTGATAATCGTCAAACGAAGGGCATCTGCACCATACTGATCGATCACTTCAATTGGATCGATTCCGTTTCCTAATGATTTACTCATCTTACGTCCCTTAGAATCACGGATCAATCCGTGGATCAGAACTGTATGGAACGGGCTTTTACCCATATGCTCAATACCTGAAAATACCATTCTGATTACCCAGAAAAAGATAATATCATATCCTGTTACCAACACATCTGTCGGATAGAAATAATCCAGTTCCTCTGTTTGATCAGGCCAGCCAAGTGTTGAGAATGGCCACAGTGCTGAAGAAAACCAGGTGTCCAGTGTGTCCTCATCCTGGATCAGATTTGTACTGTTACATTTTGGACACTCATGTGGTGCTTCCTTTGAAACGATGATTTCTCCGCATTCCTTACAATAATATGCCGGAATCCTGTGTCCCCACCATAACTGACGACTGATACACCAGTCACGGATATTTTCAAGCCAGTGTAAATAAATCTTATCAAATCGTTCTGGCACGAATTTGAGTTCATTGTTCTTTAATGCTGCGATTGCAGGCTTTGCCAGCTCTTCCATTGCAACAAACCACTGCTGTTTTGCCATTGGTTCAACAGTCGTGTGACATCTGTCATGTGTACCTACATTATGGGAATGCTCTTCGATCTTTGGCATCAGATCAAGTGCATTAAGATCTTCAACTATTTTCTTTCGTGCTTCATAGCGTTCCATTCCCTGATAGCTGCCGCCATTTTCATTAATGGTAGCATCATCATTTAAAACATTAATTACTTCCAGATCATGTCTTCTTCCCACTTCAAAATCATTAGGGTCATGGGCAGGTGTGATTTTAACAACACCTGTTCCGAATTCCTGATCTACATAAGCATCAGCGATCACTGGAATTTCTTTGTTAACAAGTGGCAACAGCACTGTTTTACCTATCAGCTTCTGGTAACGCTCATCCTTTGGATTGACAGCTAGTGCCGTATCTCCTAACATCGTTTCAGGACGCGTCGTAGCCACTATGACATATTCATTTTCATTGATTGTTTCAGGTGCCGCTCCTGCAAGCATTGCTTCAGCTGCTTTGGTCCCTGTGATCGGATATCTGACATGCCAGAAATGTCCTGCCTGCTCTTCATGTTCTACCTCAGCATCAGAAATTGTCGTTTTACATACCGGACACCAGTTAACAATGCGGTTTCCTTTATAGATATATCCTTTTTCATAAAGACGGATAAACACTTCCTCTACTGCTTTTGAACAGCCCTCATCCATGGTAAAACGTTCTCTGTCCCAGTCACAGGAGGAGCCGAGCTTTTTAAGCTGGTCTACAATGGTTCTTCCATACTCTTCACGCCATTCCCAGGTACGCTTAAGAAAGCCCTCACGTCCTAAAGAAACCTTATCAATTCCTTCTTTACGTAATGCCTCTGTTACTTTTACTTCTGTAGAAATTGCCGCATGATCTGTTCCCGGTATCCATAACGCATTATAACCCTGCATTCTCTTAAATCGGATCAGGATATCCTGCATCGTATTATCAAAAGCATGTCCCATATGCAGCTTTCCTGTGATATTTGGTGGTGGCATCACAATGGTAAACGGCTTCTTACTGCGGTCTGCTTCTGCATGAAAATACTTCTTTTCTTCCCATCTTTGATATAAACGATCCTCCAGGCCATGTGGATCATATGTCTTTGCTAATTCTCTGTTCATGAAATTTCCTCCATTCTGATTGTTATTACACTGTGTTTAGGTTTTAATTCAAAAAAAGCCCCTTGTTGTATTCTTACAACAAAGGGCGATTGAGTCTTAATGATCGCGGTACCACCTTGATTTATCTCTTCATTGATCCAATAACGCGGATAAGACGTGCATCAGTACTGTTAAACTTAAACGCATTCCCAATGCCGATTCAAAAGCTACCTTCCATATCATCTTCCCTGAACGACCTCTCAACCGGTGAATCATTCTCTCTGTCGGGCTTCCTATATGTACTCCTCTTTCTCACTATCTTTTTCAATATGATTGTGAATCAATATGAATCATAAAACAGGTTTCACAGTTTGTCAAGTAGTTATCGTTCTTCTCTGAAATACGGATTGCCACATGCTGCCGGCTGTGCATTCTCTTTTTGGTCCATAATCGAGACAACAACCAGAATGACTGCTGTGATGATAAATGGAAGCATATCATAAAATGCATCCGGGATATCAATGTTATCTATGTTTACATAATATTTAAAGATACGCAGTGCACCAAAGATCAAGGATCCGAACAACGCTGCTGAAGGCTTCCAAGAGACGAAAATAACAAGAGCTACAGCGATCCATCCCACTCCGCCTACGCAGTCACTGATCCAAACACCACCATTGGTAATCATGATCGTGTAGGCGCCTCCGATCCCGCAAATGCCTCCACCTATGATGACATTGATGTATTTCCATTTTCCCACCCGAACACCGGATGCATCAGCAGCTGATGGATTCTCCCCGATTGCGCGGACATTCAGCCCCGTCTTTGTTTTATTATAGTAAACAGC
>JAAYYM010000331.1 GCA_012515365.1 Clostridia bacterium | reverse complement strand
CTACGAGTGTTCGTTTGAAATCTTCATCGTAACGTTGTTGTGTGGACATAGAAGATACCTCCTTTTGGTGTCTATGATTATTGTATAGATATTTATAAAAAGTGTCCACTTTAATAAGTATAATGCATAAGTGAGGTTGCAAAAGCGTTGGAGAAAAATGAAATAGAAACACAGTTTTTCCATATTGGGAATAAGCCGGTGAGGGGCTGTATTGCTTGTGGAGGCTGTCGGGGGAAGGGAAAATGTGTGTTTGAGGATGATGTGGCGAATGAAATGCTTTCACTTATGCAGGGAGCAGATGGAATTGTCATTGGTTCACCAGTATATTATGCCGGACCAAATGGTGCCTTATGCGCATTGCTTGACCGTGTATTCTTCTCATCAGGAGCAGGTCAGCTGGCATTCAAACCTGCTGCTGCAGTTGTCAGTGCAAGAAGAGGTGGAACGACAGCAGCGTTTGACCGTTTGAACAAATACTTCACGATAAATCGGATGCCGGTGGTATCCTCTCAGTATTGGAATAGTGTTCATGGCTTTACACCAGAAGATGTTGCGCAGGATGAAGAAGGATTACAGATTATGCGAACTTTAGGCTATAACATGGCATGGATGCTCAAAAATATCGAACATGGAAATCAACCAATGCCAGAAATTGAACCTCAGATATCAACACATTTTATCAGATAATTCAGACGGAAAAGTCATTCTTTATGAAAGAGAGTGACTTTTTCATACGTTTAACTAGTTCATATTTAAGGAAATCATTCGCTCCCAAACCTTCCATTTATCCCAACTGTGAAACTCACAACGATAAAGCGATTTCGGTCATTCATACAAAAAAAGAGAGGAGTCAAAACGTTCTCGACGAACGTTTTTGTATGAATGACCGAAATCGTTCGATACATGAAATCGTTTCGCCACTACAATGAGATCGTTTCACAATTACCATGATTTCACTTTACTCAATTTGTGTGTTAAAATGATAAAAATGTTTCAAAAAGAAAAGCAATGAGGTGACAAACTAATGTCTTTGAAATTCTGGATAGGTGGATCGGGAGCGGGAAAGTCTCATGATCTGTATCAATATGTGATCGAACAGTCGCAAAAGAATCCGGCCACGAATTACATTGTAATCGTTCCGGAGCAGTTTACGTTGCAGACGCAGCGGGATCTGGTGCTTGCACATCCGAGAAAAGGTATTATGAATATAGATGTCCTGAGTTTTGCGAGACTGGCATATAGAATATTCGATGAGACCGGTGATGAGAACAGCCAGAGGATGGTCATTGATGATATGGGAAAAAGTCTGGTGCTCAGACGAATCGCTACACAAAAGTCAGATGAGCTGAGTGTACTAGGAAAGAATCTGAAAAAGCTTGGATACATTAATGAAGTGAAATCTGTCATTTCGGAATTTATGCAATACTCAATCAAAGAGCATGAGCTTGAGAAACTGATGGAATATGCCAAGAACCGTCCGATGCTTCAGTATAAGCTTAAGGATATCAGCATTTTATATCGGGCATTTTTAGAAGAAATGCAAGGAACATATACAACGAAGGAAGAGCTGCTGGAAATACTATGCCGAGTGATTGATCAATCTAGAATGGTACGTAACTGTGTATTTGTATTTGATGGTTTTACAGGTTTTACACCGGTACAAAATCAGCTTCTGCAGAAATTAATGGTATTGGCAAAAGAGATTCATGTGACAGTTCTTCTGCGTACAGCAGAGCAGATCGACCAAGAGCAGGAAGAACAAAAAAAGATTCAAGAACAAATGTTATTTTATATGAGCGAAAAGACGATTTCAACACTGGCCAAGATGGTCAACGACCTAAACGTGCCATTACAAGCACCTTTTCGATATTTAAGTACACCTGTTTATCGATTAAAGGATAATCCTGCATTAGCATTTTTGGAAGAGCACATTTTTAGAAATACGGCAGAAACATTTTTAGAAGAGCAGGATGCTGTGCATATCCTTTGTGCAAAAAATCCTGAAGAAGAAATGAAACAGATCTGCATCGAGATCAGTAAAGCATTGAGAAATAATCCGGATTTACATTACGGAGACATTGCTGTAATAACAGGTGATACTCAATTATATGCGCATACAGCCGAGCAAGAGTTCACACTCTATGACATTCCTTACTTTATGGACCAGACCAGAGGGATTTTATTAAATCCTTTGGTTGAATATTTGCGTGCGCTGATCGAAATTATTGTGATGGATTATAACTATGAAGGAATTTTTCGTTATTTGAAATCGTCACTTTCTGATTTTGGACAAGAAGATATCGATCAGCTTGAGAATTATGTGCTGGCATTTGGTATACATGGGAGAAAGCAATGGAGTCATCCATGGCTTAGGAAAAGCCGCCATATGCAGGCAGAAGAACTGGTGCGGATGAATGAGCTGCGTGAGCAGGTTACTATGCAGTTTGAATGCTATGAGCATGGAATGCGTGAGGCAGAATGCGCAAAGGACTATGTACAGGTTATTTATGAGATGATTACCTCACAGAACATGGAGCAAAAGGCTCATGCTATGGCAGAAGGATTTGAAGCGGCAGGTAAGATGGAAACTGCCAAGGAATATCATCAGATTTATCGTATGATTATGGATCTGCTCGATCAAATCTGTGAATTACTTCCGGATGAACAGATGAGTGTGAAAGAGTTTGGCGAACTGCTGGATGCAGGCTTTGATGAGATTCGAGTCGGCGTGACGCCACCAAGCATTGATGAAGTTATGATTGGTGACATTACGAGGACAAGACTTAAGGATATTAAACTCTTGTTTTTTGCAGGTGTTAATGAGGGAATCGTTCCTAAGGGGAATAGTGTATCAGGCATTATTTCAGACCTGGACAGAGAGCTTTTGTCAGAACAGGAAATCGAGCTGGCACCGTCAAGGAGACAGCAGGCATATAAACAGAGAGTATATTTATATATGATCATGACGAAGCCAAATCAACAGCTTTATCTTTCTTATTCACTTGCCAGTGAAGAGGGACAGGCGTTACAACCGTCTTATCTGATCAGAGAGATACAGAAGCTGTATCCGAACATTGAGATTAAAAGACCTTCTTTTGATGCGGGAAGCGCACTTTCTGAGCGTCTGATGACACCTAAAAGTGCGCTGGGTGAATTGGCTGCGTGTTTGCGGGAACAGTTGAATCCGGAGTATGAAGCACTTTTTAGCTGGTATTTATCAGATGAAAATTATAAAAAGCAGGTGTTATTATACGTAGAAGCAGCCTTCTTGCCGCAAAAAACAGATCCAATCAGCAAAGCTGTGGCACAGGTACTTTATGGAAAGGTGCTGACAAACAGTGTAACCAGACTTGAAAAGTATGCAGCATGTGCATATAGTCATTTCCTTCAATATGGACTGTTGCTCAAAGAACGCGAACTATATTCCTTTGAGGCCTCTGACCTAGGAACTGTGTTCCATGAGACGTTAAAGCTTTATTCAGGTTTGCTGGAAAAAAGTCCGTATACATGGTTTGATATCCCGGAAGACGCGGAGAATGAACTTCTGAGACAATCCGTTGAAGCCTCTATGAAAACAGCTGATATTTTATATAGTACAGCAAGGTACCAGTATTTGATTCACAGAATCACGAGAATCATGGAGCGCACAGTTCATATGTTGACCAAACAGGTCAGAAAGGGATTGTTCAAGCCAAATAATTTTGAATTCAGCTTTGCGACTCAGACGGACTTTCACTCACTTAATATACGCTTGTCCGAGGAGGAAGAAATGCATCTTGCCGGACGGATCGACAGAGTGGATACGTATGAAGATAAAGACAAAGTGTATGTAAAGATCATAGATTATAAATCCGGAAACAAGTCATTTGATATGGCAGCCATTTATTATGGACTTGAACTTCAGCTAGTTGTATATATGAATGCTGCAATCGAGATGCAGCAAAAGGAACATCCGGATAAGGAAATCATACCTGCCGGAGTGCTGTACTATCATATTGACGATCCGATCATTGATACACCAAAGCAGTTAAGTGATGAAGAAATCGAGGAGCAGATTCAAAAAGAACTAGTCATGCGTGGTCTGGTTAATTCTGATCAAGACATTCTGGCTATGATAGATCAGGAGTTTCAGGATTCGTCTACTGTCATTCCGGTAAGCAAGACATCAAAGGGAGAATTTTCAAAATCCTCCTCCATTGCTACCACAGAACAATTTTATCTACTATCAAACTTTGTGAATCAAAAGATTGCCGAAATGGGATCACAGATTTTATCAGGCAGGATCGAACAGAATCCTTGTGTAACTCAAAAACAAGATGCATGTACGTACTGTGACTTCCACAGTATCTGCCAGTTTGATGAAAGAGAGCAAAGCGCAGAGAAACGTCAGCTGGATAAATTATCTGCAGAGAATGCATTGGCAGGCATGAATATGTCTCTTCATAAAAAATCAGACGGGGAGGAAGTATGATGAGTGTACAATATACGAAGGAACAACAAAGAGTCATTGTGGCACGTAATAGAAATCTACTAGTCTCTGCTGCAGCAGGATCTGGAAAGACTGCTGTCTTGGTGGAACGTTTGATTCAGAAAATCATGGATGAGCAACATCCTGTTAACATCGACCAAATGTTAGTAATGACATTTACGGAGGCGGCTGCCTCACAGATGAAAGAGAGAATATCGAAGACTATTGAAGAAGAGCTTCGAAAGAAGCCGGAGAGCGTTCATCTGCAAAAGCAGGCACTTTTGATTCATAGTGCACCTATCAGCACCATTCATAGATTCTGTCTGAATGTACTGCGGAATCATTTTCATGAAATTGATCTGGATCCTGGATTTCGTGTGGCTGATGAGGGAGAGTGCAAACTGTTAAAGGCTGAAATCATACAGAAGGTTCTAGAAGCAGCTTATCAGGAAGGATCAGAAGATTTTCTGCATATGACTGAGAGCTATTCTGCAAAAAAAACAGATGTTATCATAGAAAATCTCGTAGAAAACCTATACAACTATGCGATGAGTTATCCGATCCCAAAGAAATGGCTTAAGCTATGTGCGGATGCCTATGATGTGACCGGAAAAGAAAGCCCTGAGGACTTTCCATGGGTAAACGTGATCGTTAATGAAGTCCAAGAAATGCTTGTTGAAATCAAGACATCGGTTTCTAAGGCAATCACTTTTTGCACGATGTCAGACGGACCTTTCGGATATCTGGAGGCTGTTAAGTCAGATCTGGCATATGTTGATCTTTTATTGGGTATAGAAAGTTTCAAGGAATATGAGCGTGCCTTTTCTTTATTGAGCTTTGAAAAGTTAGGTAGAAATTCGTCAAAATCAGCCATTGACCCATATAAGCAGGAGATGGTAAAGACGCTGCGTGAACAATACAAAAAACAGCTCTTACAGATTAGAGATCAGTATTTCTATGATACTCCGGAAAATCTGTTTGACGGGATGAAAGAAAGTGCCAGAGCAGTGAATGCGCTGGTGAAGCTGACGGAGGAATTTATAGATCAATACGGTGAAGCAAAAAGAGAGAAAAACATCATTGATTTCAATGATATGGAACATATGGCACTGGATATTCTGCTCGAGGAAAGTGGGGATGAACTCATTCCTTCCAAAACAGCAAAGGAATATCAGGATTATTATGAAGAAGTTTTGATAGATGAGTATCAGGACAGCAACCTGGTGCAAGAGTATCTGGTGAAGAGCATTTCCAAACAGGATCAAAAGAATATCTTTATGGTGGGTGATGTTAAGCAGAGCATTTATCGTTTTCGTCTGGCGCGTCCGGAGCTGTTTATGGAGAAATACCATACTTACCAAACTGTTAAGGAAGTGAATACAGAAGCGAATACAGAAGCGAATGCAGAAGCAAATACAGAAGCAAATACGGCG
>JAAYYM010000330.1 GCA_012515365.1 Clostridia bacterium | reverse complement strand
TCCAAGATGCATTACGCCTCCATTTTTTGAAAAATCAAATACCAAAGAGGATGAATTGTCATCATGAATCCTTAGTTCACCACTATTATTCACCGTCCCGATAGGCTTTGTAGTCATCCCTGTTTTACTAAATAATTCAATGATAGTTTTAAGGTTGTTATTTTTTGCTGTGAGAATGAATGCCATACCTGGATACATCCGAAGCCAGTGCTCAAATGTGATTCCCAATGCATCTAAATCTGGTTTAGGAATTTGAGTCAGATTAATATCTGCACCCTTTCCTGAAACCTCAAGCAACATTCCTAGTGTCCCAATGATTCCGGGATTAGATATATCTTTACCAGCAGTCACGAGTTTTCTGCTTCCAATCTCCTGCATAACAGAGATTTGTTTCCGCACTTCTTCTGCAGTCCGGAGTGTTGCAGAATCCCAATTCAGAGTACATGAAGGATGAATTCTTCCTTCCAGGTCAATTGCAACCAAAACAATGTCATCAGCTTCAGCTGTATTACTGTAAATGATTCCATTCATTGGGGCTATACCAAGGATAGCGACATCGATTACACTATAAGGCGTATCAGGGTGAAGATGCCCTCCCACAATTGGAACACCAAATTGAAGGGAAGCATCATGCATGCCTTGTATAACTTGTTTTTTTATTGATTCATTCGAGATTGAAAACACATCAACCATCGCAAGTGGCTTTCCTCCCATCGCTGCTATATCATGAATATTAACAAGGACTGCACAATACCCTGCCCAGTAGGGATCAGCATCCATAAGTTTACTCCATATTCCGTCTGCAGCAAGTAAGAGTGCATCTGAACCATTCTGTATAACTGCAGCATCTTCTCCAAATGAGGCTACAATAGCATGAGAATCAATCCGGAGGTCCCGAACCATCGCACCGATTTCACTTTTGCGTCTCACTCCGTCATACATTCTGACAGCTTGTGCTATCTGTTCGGTTGAGCAGGTGTATTCTCCCATGGCCCAAAATCTCACTCTTTTTTTCTGTTTCATCACTCATAAAATGTCTTATTTAATGCAGAAGTTCTCTACTGGAAGAAATGAGTCATGAAAGGTTCAAGCGGTTTATCTTCATTGCCGGTTAATATATCGGGGATGGATTGGGCTGAGAAGTATCGTCCCCGACATCTGAATGAGATGGTGGGTAACCGGGAGGCATTACACCAGATGAGTGAATGGGCCACTCGATGGACAACAAACTCACCCCCTCTCATTCTTTATGGGAAACCAGGCATTGGGAAAACGTCTAGTGCCTGGGCTCTCGCACATGATATGAACTGGGAAGTTGTAGAACTGAATGCCAGTGATCAAAGAACTAAAGCAGTTATTGAAAAGGTAGCAGGTGGGAGCGCCAGTACTGGATCATTGACTGGTGCTTTCCGAAAACTTATCATTCTGGATGAAGCTGACAATCTTCAGGGTAATGCAGATCGCGGAGGTGCAAGGGCTATTGCAGAAGTTATCAGACAGGCACGTCAGCCCCTTATCCTTATTGCGAATGATCTGTATGGACTGGATGGAACTATTCGAAATCTCTGTACAAAAATTCAGTTTAAAGCTCTCCCTGCAAAATCATTAGTGCCGCGTTTACGAGAAATTTGTTCAAAGGAAGAACTATCCTGTTCCATACAGGCTCTTACTGATATTGCTGAACAAGCTGGAGGGGACATTCGGTCCGCAGTAACGATGCTTTATGCTTCTGCAATTGGACGTGATGAAATAGGAAAGGATGACGTTTCAATTTCAGCGAAGGATAACAGGGCTAGTATTTTTGATCTGGTTGCGGCAACATTAGGGTACAGACAAGCACCTTCTCTTCTGGAGATGGGAATGTCAGTAGATGAAACTCCTGATGCTATTCTTCAATGGATTGAAAGCAATATCGGTGTTCTACCTGATAAAAATAAAAACTCCCAGGCATATGGGGCATTATCCCGGGCGGATATGTACCTTGGATATACTTTTAAAAATCAATACTACACACTTTGGCGATATGCGAGTGCAATGATGCTTCTTGGTGTGCATGATGTCATGAAGGGGCGTCCATCTGGATATGCAAAAATCATGCCCCCATCAAGATGGCGACAGATGTCTGTTGCGAAAAGACAAAAATTGATGCGTGAACAATTGTTATCCAATTTAGGATCAGATATGCATATGTCAGCATCATCTGTCCGAAATCTTTATTTATGTCCCGTATCCCTTCTAGCCAAACAGTTTCCTTATCCTTTTGCCAGGGAATTTAATCTGGATGTTGATCAACTCGATATTTTAATTCACGACACAGCAAGGGCCAAATCAATAGTTAAAGCTATAGAAGATGAAAGAAAACAGATAGAAAAGGAATTAAAGAAAAAAAAGAAGGAGGAAGAGGCAAAAGCTAAGAAATCAAAAGTAACCAAAAAAGGATCAGACAAAACCACAGATACTGTTTCATCCATCGAGACTCTGGTTTGTCAGGAAAAAAATGGAATAAATCCAAGGGAAGAGAATTCTGAAAAAACAGATGACAAATCAATAGAAAAGGATAAAAAAACTTCTCAATCAACATTATTTAATTTTTAACATACTGGTGAAGAGAAACATCACATCCCGAAACAGGGGCAGGTCTGTCTGTCCCTTCAAATCCGAGATGATATATTAATAAATCAACTCCTATTGCTTGTGCAAGTCTGATAAGACAAGGGATCATCTCTTCTACAGGTCTAATGGCATAAATACATTCACAATCACTGTAGAGTGATAATTGAGGTGAAAAAACATCATCATAAACATATGGTATAAATAACAACTTTTTTGGAACAACAATATCTGTACATCGTTTTAAAACACCTGCTCGAAACAATAAATGGGCAGCATGAAGGTTTTCTCCTGCCCCTGTTTCGACCGCTGAGTGGTACCTCCAAACGATGTAGCGGGCAATCTCCGTCTCAATATGTTTATACCCGCTCATTACCCAGATTATTGGAGATGAATATCCTTATTTTTTGGGATCGCGGGGCACCAGCAGGTCTAGAAATTCCTGTTTATCGGATCATTTCTCAAATTCTGGATATTCCGGCTTCAGTATGTGAGAGTCCTGTTTTATATAATGGCTTTGACAGGACGAGAAATCAGTTTGATGCAAGCGAAATATTAACCTGTCTTGATATTTTCTCGCGCCGGAATGGAGAAAAAAACTTAATACTCCTGGTAATCGGTGATGATATATACCGTCAGAATACCAGGTATGTATTCGGACTATCACGCCCTGCAACTGGAACTGCTGTGATCTCTTCAGCACGACTTAAAAATGAATATTGGGGTCTCCCTTCTGATGAAATGATGTTAGTAGACCGATTATCACGGGAAGGTGCTCATGAACTTGGTCATTTACTCCATCTTGATCATTGTGATAATCCATCCTGTATTATGGCAAATCCTCTAACACTGGATGATCTTGATAATAAAAAATCTATGTTATGTCCTCTGTGTCTAGGGAAAATCCAGCGATCACCAATAACCGTTTCGATATAAAATTTATTTTTATTGACTCTCTAAAATTTTTAAATTTTCTTTCGCTATTTCATTTTCTGGGTTTAATTCGACTGCCTTTTTATACGCAGTCATTGATTCATTATACGCACCTGA
>JAAYYM010000329.1 GCA_012515365.1 Clostridia bacterium | reverse complement strand
TAGGACGAGTTAATTTTATACAATCTCCTCTGATTGAAAAATGTATATTGCTACCTAAAAGCGCTGAACTCATATAGAGAATTAGTGCTTTTTAACTATCACAGAAAATTTGAGAATATATTTTGTAACCTTTCGTTATTCTCATTTGTATTATTAGTGAAAGGCTTTTCAAAGAGATTAAGGAGCAAACTCATGAGACAACCAGTAGAGATACTGATTGAAAAATACAAGGATAATATTTATGCAATTGCTTTTAATGTTTGCAAAAATGCTCAAGATGCAGAAGATGTTGTTCAAGATACATTTATTCAGTACATATCACTAAAAAAAGATTTTGAAACAGCGCAACACATACGTGCATGGTTTATAAGAGTAGCAATTAATAAGGCTAAGAATAAGAACGCTACCTTCTTTAGACGGAATACACTGCCTCTGGAAGATTACATGGAAACATTAACTTTCGAATCATCGGAATCTTCCGCATTATTTGAGACAGTGATGAAACTCCCTGAGAAGTATCGTGTTATCATTCATCTGTTTTATTACGAAGACTATTCTGTAAATGAAATAGCAGATATTCTAAAAATATCTGTAAGTAATGTAAAAGTCAGGCTATCACGTGGAAGAACGTTGCTTAGAGAAACATTAAAGGAGGTATGGGAAGATGACGAATAAAGAAAAATACAAGCAGGCATTTTCTGCAATTCATATCTCTGATGAATTTTCTTTGGAGGTAAGAAAAATGACAAATACAAGTAAAAGACAAAAATTTAATCAAATGGTTGCGGGAATTGCTGCCTGTGTACTTTTAGTAGGTGGCTCAACTGTTGCCTATTCTACCGATTTGGGAGGAATTCAACGTACTATCCAACTTTGGATAGATGGAGATCAAACTGAAGCAACCATTGATTTCAATTCTGATGGAAGTTATCACATGGAATATTTCGACAGTGAAGGAAATGCGACTCAACAAGGCGGCGGCGGAGTTGCTTTTAATCCTGATGGAAGCGAAAGACCTCTAACAGAAGATGAAATACTGGATCACCTTGACGATCCAGATGTGAGATACAAAGATGACGGCTCTGTTTGGATTTACTACTTTGATCAGAAAATTGATATCACAGATAAATTTGATGACAATGTATGCTATGTGCAGGTTTCAAATGGAGAAGAAATCTTGTATATGACAATAAAGTATCAAAACGGCTGGACTTCCAGTCCTAATAAATACCTAAGCCCTTCTTCGCTTAACTGATGGCATATAAAACACATAACAAAACTGCGTTGATGAGGGTCATGCTGATGTGGAGCTAATGAGCAATTTGCCTATGGTTAGCCTGGTTACCGCCACTTCGAGGGTAACAAGATAATCTTTATAGGGTGGATAAATCCCCAAGCACTTTTTACGGTGCTTGGGGATTTTCTGCATCATAGGGTTGCTTTAGATAATTAACTCTCAACCGATTTGTCTGACAGCCTTGAATTTACTTGTTTTTCTGTAACTTCCCTATGAGGCCCACCCTTTCGCCAGTGATTTGTGTTATAATAATACT
>JAAYYM010000328.1 GCA_012515365.1 Clostridia bacterium | reverse complement strand
CAGAAATAGTTGTCCAAATCTTGTCTGAAACCGCGCCAATTTACCCTGTGTTCTGCCGGGAATTCGGAGGCTGTGATCGAGTACATATTATGACTAATATACATGCCTAAGTGGTCAAGCTCATCGTTCAATGCAATTTGGGGAATATCTATCGCAAGCTTTCGTTGTTTTAAATAATGTAGAAAATATATAGGCGAATCAAAATAGTTTTCGTATGATAATAAGTCATCATATGAAATTACGATTGTTTTACTTGAAAGCGTTATGAAATTCAACTTTTCAGCCTTTGCTGCAAAGTGATTAAAATCATCAACAGTTACGGAGAATGAATAAATTTCCTTGAATTCAGCGATACTGCCTATTTCAAATCTCTTCTGCTTATCCACGTCATAGAATGGAGCAGGCTGATGCCCACCTATGTATTTAATAGTTCGGCTACATTGTGAATCTGCTTCTTGAGCAAGCTTTGTATATGCCTTTATATGGGCATCGAAGTCATTAATGGGTGGTGTTTGGGGGAATGAGCCTGCTTTTACTTCTATGATAAAAAGGTAATTCTCATATATAATAAGCAAGTCATTTTCGTTCATCTGCTTTAAGGATTTACCTGCAGGGTAGTAATTCCCTGTATATGCAGTTGCTCCAGGCAGTAGTTTCAAAAATAAGGTCTTGACCATCTTTTCGCTTGCTAAGTTCTGACGTTTGATCCATGTGTCTACATATTCAGGCTTTAAACGGAAAATTTCCTTCTGTAAGGCCCGATAAATATTGTCGAATAATGAATAGTAATCAAATCCGTACGCAATACCATCTATTTTTATAAATGGTTTCTTTTTAGTCGGCATCTCTATGATAGGCCAACCTGAAAACTCTGAGCCATCAAAGAAGGTAATACACTCGCCAATACCTAACGAAAGAGCGTCTATTAACCTTCCGTCCCATCCGGTAACATGTGAAATGTCATTTAAAGCTTCGCCGAACATTTTGTCGATTATCGGATTCACTACACCTCGCGCATCTTCAATTGCTACTTCGGGATCTGTTCCCTTATCAACCGACTCGCAAAACTCATCATATTTCTTTCTCATGTCCATCCAAGCATCTGCTAAACCTTGCGACATAGAATATTCAAGCTTTTCAAGTCCCTCGATTATTTGATCAGCCGTGACGCCAAACAATTCCACGAGAACGTCGGTATGCATAGGCAAAAGATTCTTAAGTGGCTCAAGTTGGAACACCTGATAGCGGTTACCTCTAACGAGATAGAGCATCTGGGATTCTACGATATATTGAATCATCTCATCAGAGATATCACCGTTATTTATTTTGTATGCAGACCAATAATGATAAAAATATTCGAATTCCCTATACAAATCTTCTATATCAGCGTGGACTGAATGCCATCGTTTATCCTGATCTTCTTTGGATTCAGTATCATCATAATGGTTTTCTGTTGAAACTAAAATGCTTTGGATATATTCCTGTGCTCTGATTACCATGTTTTCTTCACTCGTATACTCAAACTCAGAAAACTTATTCATATGAGACAACATAGCCATGTCTTTAGTGAATTTGAGCAACATCAACGGATCACAGACAGATATCTCATTCCTTATTTTATTGACCTT
>JAAYYM010000327.1 GCA_012515365.1 Clostridia bacterium | reverse complement strand
TTGTGCTAGAAATTAATTCGAATTTGGCTTCTGATCCAGAGGAAGAGGATGCTGATAATTTCAAAAGCACAAAACAAGTTTTCTTAAAAAACGCTTGAAAAGTCAGAATAGAAAAATACGGTTTTAGCAAAAGGCGACTTAGTTGATTAAATCACCAAACCAAAAAAACAAGAAGATAAAGACATCATTAGCTAATGGCTTCGCGTTGTTAATCGAGTAGTTTTTTGGGTTTGCGTGAAGTTGATTTTGATACAGGGAAACCATCTCTTTTAAAAATTCTCGCATATAATACTATTTGAAATGAGCCAAATAGGTGGTCAACCAGCTAATGATAAGCAGAGGTAACAAGACCCTAAAATAGTACCAGAATAATGTGGAGACTCCAGTAAAATAAACAAGGAGAAACCCCATGAAACCAAAACGATACAGTAAACCGCAAATCATCGGGTTTCTAAAAAAAGCCGAAACAGGGGTGCTGGTGAAAGAGTTGAGCCGTCAGAACGGGTAGAAGAAATTCTGGAAGCCAATTTGCTTAGTCTTTGTCGGAAGCAAGGTAAATTACTGAGCTCTGGATGGAGGAATACAACGCAAATAGACCACTCGAATCACTATAAGGCTTGCCACTTTATTTGTTTGTTGAGAATAATGCATGAAAGTCCTGCTTTAAAGTGGTACTAAATTTGGGATGTTGACAGTTGCTCCAATATCTGTGGGGAAAAATATACTCCATCTGAGGTTGAGGAAAAGACAAAGTTAAATTATTTGAGGAGGAAATTGTTTTGATAAGCGCATTTGCCATCGATGAGTTGAAGAACGATATCGCAACCTTTTTAAGATGTGATACGGCAGTAGCGGATATTTATCTGCAAATATTATCCGAACCAACAACAAAAGCGACGTTTTTAGAGAAGTATAGTGATTCTGAAAACCTAGAAGGGTGGTTGGATACGTTATCATCCTTTTGCCTAATTGCTGACTGTATTGGCCGCGCCAAGCAGTTCTATTATGCCATCGATCCCCAATTTGCATTCCCTGCATTAGTCCTATCCGAAATGTGGAAGGTGGACCCTGATTTACATACAGTTAATGATTTGGTAAAGCAAAAAGAATTGACAGACTTGAACGCTCGTTATCGTGCTTGCCAAACGATAGTAAAACGTGCAAGAGAATTGTACAAAAAACAGCTTCCAATATTAAAGGAGGCCGCTATCGCAGTTAAGGGAGTAAAGAGAATAGCAAGCTGCATTGCAGAATTGCTTGATACTGCAAACACAGATGTATATGCATTGTTATCTCCACCGCACTTGTTAGGAGAGATTGTTTGGCAGACGGTAGTAGAGAAAATGTATCAAGGTGTCTCCTACAAAAGAATAACAACTTTTGAAGAGTTAATTCGGCATGGATATCAGATATACAGTAATGAGGTTAATAATTACAATGAGCAACTGTATATTTGCCGCAACCCATTGCCGGAAAAATTCTATGTGATAAACAATATTACGATTGCCTTTTTTGCTCCAGATACGAAGAACAAAGACTTCAAGTTCGAAGTCCAAATAATGAATAATGCAGATTTCGCTAACCGCCGAAAAGATGTTTACGAAAAACTACGTGCCGAGAGCATCAATTTAACTGACCTTATAGACCAGTTAACATCTTTTAGGATGCACTTCATCTCTAATGCTAAACATCTGTTAACTGATTCTGAAATAGATTGGTTGACTAAAGTTTTCGATTATGGCGTCTTTTGCAAACATGATGAATTTATCACAGGAGTGTTTGAAGCAGCAAAGGCTAAGAGCCTATCAAACGGATTCATCAACATCACGCCCAAAAATGAAATCGTAGCAAATTACACATTACAGGATGTATTGGGCTATGCAGTATAAGGATTTTTATTCCGGCGTCAGTGAAGAACAAATGGATATGCTGAAAACACACTTAAAGTCACGTTTTGAGTTCAGGAAAAGCAAACGTGAATTTGGCATTGTTTTTGATATCTTGCACCAATGCGATTTAAATTGCCGGGGTTGTGGGACAAATGCTTTGTTTACTTACGAAAAGTCTGTAGACGTTGTTACGCCTACTATTACCGACATCAACAATGTCTTTGTAAAAATCAAGGCGTATGCTGATGAAAAAGGAGTTCCGGTTTTCGTAAATATTGGTGGAGGAGAACCATTTCTCAGAAAAGACATCATTGAAATACTCGAAAGTGCTTCTAAGCATTTTGGGAGTTCGGGTGTAGGGGTCGACACAAACGGAACTTTGGATAATTCTTTTGACTTAATCTTGGAAGCATTACCGTATGTGTCTTACGTTGGCATCAGCATAAACGGTCTT
>JAAYYM010000326.1 GCA_012515365.1 Clostridia bacterium | reverse complement strand
TTCCTTTTCATAGCCTTCTGATATGTATTCAAACTGAATATCATATCCAGTCGCATCCTCCATCCACTGTGTATAGTAATTTGTATTGAAGTTCTGAACATCATCATCCTGCATGACTGCTATTGTAACTACTGTTCTTTCTTCTTCCTGTCCCTGTCCATTTATGTAGATATAGAAGATGATTGCCATGACTGCACAGGCAAACAACACATATATAAACTTATTTTTGAATAACTGCTTCATGTCATCTCCTTCCTGAACCGCTCTATCTGCTGACACTAGACACGTTCTAACTCATACTGACTGGGTGCCATACCATAATAACCCTTAAAGACCTTATTGAAATAAAAGTAATCTTTATAACCGCACTCGTTTGCTATTTGCTTCAAACTGAAATCACTCGTGTTTAATAATACAACAGCATGTTCCATTCGCACCTGTGTTACGAAACAGGTCAGTGTTGTATTATAATTTCTAGCAAAAAGAGTGCATATATATCCAGCACTAAGCCCAAATTTCTTTCCAAGCTGCTCTAGTGTAAACTTTTCGTTAAAATGTGTCCGAACATATTCAACCAATGTAACAAATGCTGGATTTATAGTTTCGTCAGGATCAGCAATCTGCTGCGGATGCTTCCCCGCTAATTTCACCGCCAGTTTTTCCAACACCAATTGTACTTCCGGAATTTGCAGTGGCTTTAGCAGATAGTCAAAGCCCTCCTGCTGAAAGAATGTTCTTGCATCCTCGAACGTTCCATAGGCACTGAGCATAACAAACTCAGTAAACAATCCATTTTCTCTGACCGTTTTCATAAAAGTATGTCCATCCAAATAAGGCATTCTCAAATCAGAAAATACCACGTCCGGTTTTAGTTGCAATATTCTTTCTACCGCTTTCTTTGAATTAGTTTCCATTCCTATCACTTCAAAGCCATTATCCATCCACGGAACACTGGTTGCTATCTGCTTTATAATCAGTTCTTCATCATCCACCAAAAATACCTTAAACATATAGCCCTCCAATTTATTCTATTTTACTATTATATATCATTCTATACAAGATTTTCTCATATCAATATAGACTAGATTAAGTTTCGTTGGTAATATCTTCACATCTTTTTATAAATACACGATTGGATAATTCGATTATATTATTTTACTAAAATAGGGTATAACCATTTCAGCTATACCCCAGAACGCATCTTCTATTTCTTTCTGCAACACTTTTTATGCTTCTCCTACTCCCTTGCGTATGATTTAAAAATTTAATCGATATCCTTCGTGGAAATACCTACCATCACCGCAACTTCTTCTCTATTGTTCCATACAGAATGAGGAATTTTTCCCTTTACTAAATAAAAATCATTTTCAGAAAGAATGACTACCTTATCACCTAGCATGATTTTCACTTCTCCTTTAACCACCATAAACAAATGATTATGGTCATGTGTGTGCATTTCAACTGGTCCGCCACCTTCTTTATCAAGATATGCAATTGACCCATCTAACATCTTCTGTTCTAAATTCCCAAATATTTTTTTTGCTAGAAAATTAATATGATTTGCTGGCGTTATAAAATCTTCCACTTTGTATTCTCCTTACTTTATGTATATTTAACGACTTAATTATG
>JAAYYM010000325.1 GCA_012515365.1 Clostridia bacterium | reverse complement strand
TCTGCTTTTTCTCTTCGCCTCTTTGTTTCAAATGTTTCTTCTTTTCTTTTTGGCATTTTAAAACCTCCAAACTGTGTCGTTATTCTACATCAGCTTGGAGGTTTACACAATCTTTGAAACGGTCTCGTATAATGACCTCCGACGCGCTATGAAGGGTCACGTACTTGAAAAAACGGACGGTGTGAAAAACCTTTCGGGTTGGGATAATTAGGCACTGGCGTTACAAAAAAGCTTGACCAGTACAGCTCCAAATCTACTCTTATTTTATATATAATGTATTTTGCTTAATATATCTAGCCGCATTTTTCCCCAGTGTTCTTAAGTTTTCAATTGAATAGCCGGAATAATTAATCTCAACAGTATAAAAAGGATTTGCTTCCCCCAAGTCGTTATCATATATGATTGCTATCTTTTCTGAAACAATAACGCATATACCTATAGAAGAATATCTTATATCTTTAATGTTCATAGCATCATATATATCATACAAGCACCCTTCCTCTTCAATACCAAAAATTATTTCACTCACGGTTTTTTTTATTTGTTTGGAAGTGGTAACATTTGTTACTCCAATTAATATCTCTGGTCTATCTTTTCCCATAATTTCTCTCACAATAATAATAAATTAATCCAGTTGCAACAGCATTCCTTGGGCCTTCACATCCTCTAATATTACCTTTCCCAATTACAATTTTTAATTTATCCATTTCTTCAGTCAAAATATTTGCAAGTTCAAAGTCCAGTACAGATCCCCCGACAAGGATAACTCTTTTTCGCTTATCCATTTCCAAATCTATCCTATTAAGAGCTCTACTGATGTTTTCAGTAATGACTTTCCTTTTCGCATTTCTTCTTATGGTTTTTATCTTTTCCATTGACTCTTTTGATTCGATAATAAACAAATTATTACTATTTTTCACTGCAACGACTCTTCCAAAATATTTGGGGTGTAAAGGGATTTCAAAAAAAATAACATCTCCATTTTCATAATGCAGTCGGTACAAATTGTCGATTTTTGCTAACGGATATTTTTTGACTATTTCTGCTTCTTCAAAACTATTTAAACCAAGCTCTGATTGAATCAACATGGAAATCAAATTTCCCGCACCCGCCAAATGGACAACCTTTACCTCTCCATTTGAATTCATATATGCAGCATCTGTTGAGCCAGCACCTATATCCACCATAATAATCGGGGCTTCTGTACCTGGAGTAGTAAGCACACCTTTTAATGCCATTCTACCTTCTGCCCCGCAAATTTCAACAGGAATATTTAATTTTCTCTCTAAAGCACATGCCACTTTTGACATGAAATTTCTGTCGACATGGACCATGGCAGCAATAGCAACTCCATTTTCCATTGCTACTTCATTTGCAAGCCCGCCCTTTATAATTACTGATGTGTATGAATCCGTTGCAAATATATCTGATAAACTAATGTCTTCCTTTAGCATATTGCAACTTTTTGCCATTTTGATTTTAACATTCTCTAGCATTCCACCAATATTTGTCCCTGCTTCGCCTCTAATATCCGTAAGCTTTTTAATTCCTTCTAGTGCACTCATTATTTTTTTGGAGCCACTATCTATCGAAACACTTTTTGAATATCTTTCGCCAATCAATTCAATATGCCCTGCCGGTATTACCCTTGAATCTATTTCAGAACTGGGGGTTTTAATAACAACGGCTGATCTGTTTCCTATCAGAGCTTTTGCAATGCCATTACAGTACATTGTTTCTTCTGCGTTTAGATCAAAAACGGTTGCAATACCATATGGATTTGAAAGAAGATCTACACTGTATCCAGGCAAAGCCACTTCAACTGCACCCGGCATATGCAAGGGAACCTCTTCAATATAACGAACCTCATCAACGATAGGAATGGGGGTTTTTAGTCTGTTGCTGATCAATGTTCCTTCATCATTTTGAACTATTGCTCCAGTAATTATATGTCCTTTTTCTATTTGCTCATTTATCCACTTAGCTGCTTTTTCAAAGCCAATATCACCTTTTATAACTATTATATATTTTTTTTCATACTCCAATAATTCTCCCATTCTTATGGTCTGACCTACCCCCAATCCTTCTCCTCCTGGTGTGTCTGGATTATGCCCGATAATGGCGGAGTCAGTAATTATTGTTTCAGTAATTGTTTCCATTGCAAAATCAGCAATAGTAGGAGCTGCATCGTTCAACAATAACTTGTCTATCTTAATATCTCTTTCCCCCTTCAACAAACTTTCTATTGCCATTGAAATACCAGCAATATTTTCGGTCGTACCTTTTGTTCCTGTTGTAGGGCTTAATGCGCTCCTCAAAAAAATTGGGTTGTTCTTACAATCAATATATGCCATTACCGCTTCTGTAGTTGAATTTCCAACATCAACGCCAACTACTACCTTTTTCATTTACTACCTGTCTCCTTTTAATCGTTTTCTTTCTTTCATAATAATAATCGCTTCTTCAATAAAGGTTGCTGTTATGGTGGCATTATATTTTTCTTTTAACTCTTTTACAACCTTCCTAAGTTCTCCTTCTGTGGATCGATATGGTCTTAAAGCATTATATATTTCTATAATACGGTCACTTTCTATTTCGATCATCTCCGCAGCTCTTCTAAAGTTTCCTGCTAAATGTGTGTTACCAATATCATCAGCAATCTTTGCTTGTAAAATCAAGCTGTCTTTGCTAATTCTACATTCATCTCTAGACAAGACCCCGGCATAAATGTTTTCAAATGTAATGTCATTAATATTGACACCATTGTGAGTAAATAATAAATCGCTTCTTTTTTGCCTAAGGGGATAATCATCTATAGAAATTTCATTCTTTTTCACAGTCAATCACTCCTTTATATTTAAATTCTACGGGGGGTTTATTTCTAACAATACAATTTGTGTCATCATAATGAAGTATTGCTGCCTTAACAAAAAATCTTCTGATTTTTGGGTCGACAACAGATGGGATCGGAGTAGGCACTTCTCTTTTTGCATATTTCGCTGCAGATTTCCCTATCATTCTATATAACTCTTTTGTGAGTTGGGGTCCTTGTGAAAACAATTCTAAATTTGATAATGGGGAAAGATCTTTGTGATGAATTACGCTGGTCCCTTTTGATTGTATCCCTATACTCACCCCCGATCCACTCAATTTTGAAGCAACGTTTGCTATGACTCCAAGGTCAGCAGATTCATAACATTTTACAAACTTAGCTTCTATCCCTTCTTCTTCAAGGCCCGCTTTTATTTCATTGAGAACATGAAGGTGGCTTACTCCCCCTAGAGTCTTTTTCTGTGATATTCCAAATGACGGAGAAACCGCAACGACAACTTCATCCTTTATATGACTTTTTTGGAAATTCCCGATTTCTTCAATTATGATATCATCTTCAGAGTTACATTCCCCAGCATTTTCTATTATTTTTTCTAACTCTATCACATTGTTCATTTTACTAATCAATAAACTTCTTTTTTTATCTATTATATATCCAGTTCCTGGACCATGATAACTGTTTACATCATTTATTGAACTTTTTGCATTGAACTTTTCATCAAATATTGCACCTGTTTGGAGATAATCCGCAGCTACTTTTTGTCGATTTAATTCTAAAATCGAATTTGCTTCTTCATCAAAGCCGGCCTTTTTTAGAATTAAAGCTATATCAATTCCTGTAATTTTCTCAGTCATTATAAGCTCAGCACATTTTAGATCCCCTTGGGAATTTCTGTCTGGCATATCTTTGCTTGAATAAGCAACAATTGCTGCCTCTACTTCTTCATCAGATATTGGAGTGAAATCTAAAGCTTTAAAAACTGCTTGCATAGCCTTTGCAGCTCTTTCTCTAACTCTTATTACATCTTTTTGTCTAACTGGAATTAATCCCCCATCTACTAAATAATCCCTTTGTATCATATAGTAATCATCATAATCATTACTATCTTCATTAGAACCCGCAAAAACATTATCTTCATTTGGAGTTGCACTATATCCTGATGTTATGAAATCGGTTCCCGGAAACATTGCCGTAATTAATTTAGCAGTTCTGCGCATATCAGATCCTGTAAACCAAGTGTCGTTTCCCGAAGCAACTTCCAGCCCAAGTAAAGATGCAATAAGATTTTCTGAAGAAACCATTTTAAGTCCGCCAGGAAGCGCAGATGATATTGCAAGTCCATCTATTGAACCATTTTGTGTCCCTTGTATACCAGCTGCTTTTGTTACCCAAATGCATCTTGCTTCCAGATATAAAAGAGATTTTCCCTCTGTATCTCCCATAAGAACTTCGGCTCCACTTCCAGAAGAGGATCGCATTTTTATCCCTCTTGATGCATATGCTGAGGCCAAAAATGCTTTTGACCATGGAGTGTCATCTCCATCAACGAATACTCCCTCCGTTCCATAAACAGATATTGTTTCTGCATATGATGTAAGACCTTGTATCCCTAATTGAAGCTCTGTTGCTTCTTCCATAGAGCATTGAGAAATAACACCAGGCCTTCCAACTTGACTACCAATTAAAAGAGCTATTGAATTAAATGGTGCATATCTTCCTACTATACAGGTTGTCTCCACTTCCGCAAATCCGCGCAGTGCCGCCTCTGCTGCATCAGCTGCAATTAAGATTGGATTATCCTTCATATTAGTAACATGAGCCTGGTTTGCGGTACTCTTTCTCGCTCGCATCTTCATTTGAGCCATCATAATTTCAACAATATTCATTATGCTAACTACTTCAGTTAATTTTGCAGGAGTAAGACCAGTTGCAAGTTCCACCAGTTCTTTCCTTGTAATATGAACATCAACGAGCATCTCTGCTATTTTTTGTGAAGATAATGACATGGCTTTTTCACATGTTTGTTTATTAATACCATAATTTGCAATAAAACAATCTATGCTGTCAAAATTCGACCTATTCTTCCCGTCCATCTCGACCACACTTCCATTTTTTAATTTTATAGAAGGCGTTGGGTCATTAGGGCTTTCTGTTGCAACAATCCCTATTTCCGGCCATTCATTAGAAATAACATCATTATTTATTTCTTTTGCTTTTGTATGTTGATATCGCTTTGTTTTTATCATTTAAATATATCCTCCTTAATTCTTTCATACATGCCATTAGTTGAGTAGACCGGTAATACCGGTCCACTCAAAGTGTCACACTATAGATATATCTAATTAACGATTTTTTTGTCAAGAGATTTATAATATCTTAAGATGACTAAATCAAATTTGCTGATCTAAATCTAGTTCTGGAGGAAGTTTCTTGAATCCTTTAGTTTGTATTGCCAAATAAATCAATCCTATAATCATCCAAATTGTTCCAACAATCTTCGCCATAAAAGCTAAACTGAGCCAAATAAGTAAACATATTACTGCACCGCAGATCGGTATTATAAGCCATTTTAAGATTGCTTTAGCACCTCTTTCTTTCTTCTTGACATAGTAAAGAATAATTACAGATATGTTTACAGAAATAAATCCTAATAATGCACCATAACTCACTAATGAAAAAGCCATGCTCAAATCGATAAATATGCCTACACAGGCAACTGCACTAATTGCAATTACTGCAACAGATGGAACCCTACGCTTCGGTGTCAGGTGAGCGAATGGTTTGGGTAGCAACCCATCTCTCCCCATTGCAAAAATAATTCTGGCTCCCGAAGTGGTAGAATTTATTGTACATGCAATAGCACCTATAACATATATTATACACATAACATTAGATATCATTGGATTTACAAAATCCATAATCTCTGCAAACATTACATCTGAATTTTTTGCCCCTTCAAGGGAATCCGGCCAACATAGCTGAATAATATATGAGTAAAATGTAAATGAAGCACCCGCAATAATACATGTCAATACCATTGCTTTTCCAACATCTTTTCTTGGATTTTTTGCTTCTTCCGCTAAGGTCGAAATTGCATCAAATCCCAGAAAGTTAACACATAGAATTGCCGTTCCTGTCATTAAGCCAATAACACTAAAGTCAGGATCCTCAAAAGCCGCCCTATTAATGAAACTATCTAAGTGAAATAGAGTCCCTGCTCCACCACCATTGCCAAGGAATCTAAAAATCATAACTGCCATTACAATCATTGCTATCACTTGAATGGCCACAATAACTAGATTTGTTCCAATTGTCACTACAAGTCCCATAAGGCATACTACTAAAAGAATAACGATAATCCCAATCGCCCAAACTGATGCGGGTACTTCGCTCCAAACCGATGTGAGAATTGTAGCTGAAGCAACAACGCAAAGCATTGGCAACAAAACATAATCCATAATAAGCGCCCAGCCTACGAGGAATCCTACTTGCGGCTTCATAGTCTTATTAGCATAAGAATACGCAGATCCTGCTACTGGATATTCTTTAGACATCTGTGAGTAACTATATGCAGAAAGAATCATTGCAACAGTTGCAATTGAATATGCCAATGCTACCATTCCATATGTAGCTACTGATGCTGCGCCAAAGCTTGTTACCCAGCTAGTTATTACCATAAAGGCAACCCCATACAAAACCATCATAGAACATGTTAAGGTTCTTTTAAATGATTCACCTTCTTTTATTCCGTTCTTTGGTATGCTTAAATTGTCTGTTTTATTAGTCATCTTTTTCTCCTTTCTTGATTTCAATCTCTCATACTTCCCATAACGAACAATCCTTTTCTAACATTTGACTGATATCCGGATAGCCTGCAGCGGCCCAACCTCCGTCTACTAATAATGTTGTACCGCTTACATAACTTGCATCATCGCTTGCAAGGAATAATGCTGCTTTTGCAATTTCTTCAGGTTTGCCGGCGCGATGCATTGGAATTTTATCTCTGAATGCTTTATCAATTTCAGGCACTACTGTCCAGCTCTGAGTCATCTTTGTATCAATTAGCCCCGGAAGTATAGCGTTACATCTAATGTTATGCTTTGCGTTTTCTAAAACAGCAGTTTGTGTCAAAGTTATTACCGCATTTTTCGCAGCTGAATAAGCAGAATCTGCCCACATTGGTGCGATTGCATTTTCAGAAGAAATATTGACAATGCTTCCGCTTCCTTTTTTCCTCATAGCCTCTATTTGATATTTCATTCCTAAATATGTTCCTTTTAGACACAAGTCAACAGTCCATTCCCAATCTTCTATTGAACCCTCATCAATAAGCCCCATCCTCGATCCACCGGCAACATTAAATGCAAGATCAATTTTGCCAAAACGCTTAATGGTATTGTTTACTAATATCTCTTGGTCCTCTGGTTTAGTAACATTTGTCTGTGTTCCAGTAAAATTCATGCCTAATTCTTCTTTCATTGCATTAAGCCTTACTACATCCATATCTCCAACTGCTACTTTTGCTCCTTCTTTTAATAGACCCAAGACAATTTCTTTTCCAATGCCTCCAGCACCACCAACAACTAATGCGACTTTTCCTTCAAATCTATTTGACATTTAATAGCCTCCTTTCTTTCGAAAATAACAAACATCTTAATCAATATTTCTATACAACGCCAAGTGCTTCAGGAAACGCTGCCGTTATTGATGAAACCACTTCATCATTTGCCTCAGTATATACATTAATAATTGATGGCAATCCTGTTGCTGCAGCTCTCTTAAGTGCAGGAACAATATCTTCTGGATTTTCAACTTCTTCACCATATCCACCAATTACCTCTGAAAGTGCGCTAAACTTAAATCTCCCTCCTCCAGCAGGAACAATAGTGTTAGCAATATCTACTATGTCATCTCCCGGATATGCTTGTCGCATTATTGCTGAAATCATTTCATAATTACTGTTATTACTTATAAGTATAATTACAGGTATCCCTAATTTTGCATATGTAATAACTTCTGATAAATTTTCACAAAATGATCCATCACCATCAACATGTAATATAGGTCTTTTTGTAGCAGCCCATACTCCTGTTAATGCTCCTAATTGTGAACCGATGCATCCATATTTAGTTCCATGAAAAAAGCGACTAGGAAATGAACCCGAATCATTCATTAACATACGATGGTTCACTCTGGTCCATTCAAGAATCTCTCCTCCACAGGGATTAAGAACAAAATCCTTGCCTTCCTCACTGTTTAAAAACTTTATATACTCATTTGTTAAACGAGCAGGGTGAATTGGAATCATTTCGCTATTAAATGCTTTGTCATATAATTCTTGGAAATCTTCTTTTACTTTTTGCCAAACAAAATCTGGCCAAGCTCTATCTTGTCTTTCAGATATTTTTGTTTTTACACACTGCAGAATCTGTCTCGCAACTATATCGCAATGACCTACCACTCCTATTTCACAAGGCCCGTTTAATCCTATATCATTCCAGTCTGTAGATACACTAATCAGCTTTGCATCAGGATTAATGTACCACTGACCAAACTCTGCATCTGTAGCATAATTGAAACCTAAAATTACATCTGCTTGTGTTCCGGCTTCAAAGCCAATTCTAAAAATCGGATCCTTTTCAGAGAAAAACTTTCCCTTGTTTGTCAATAATGTGCTGGTTGGAATTTTTAGATATTCTGCCAATTCTTTAAATGCGGTCATATCCGTAGCCCCATATTGCACACCCTCACCAATTAAAATTACCGGCTTCTTCGCATCAATAATTGTATCTGCAATTTCTTCTACAACTGATGGTGCTGCTCCGGTTCTTCTATTTGGCATATATTTTTTCGGATATGTTACTTCGCTTTGATCAATTGCATCTGACTGTAAAGTGTCTGCAGGAATTTCAAGATAAACTGGTCCCGGATTAAATCCATGACAATTTCTAATACTTACCGCTAAGTAATTTGATATTTGCTTTACGTTTTCACATCTTCTTGCATTTTTGGTACATGACTTTAATATAGAGACTGTATCATATTCCTGTAGTTGTTCTTCAAGATTTTGTGATGCAGGAGATGCCCCACCAATAAACAATATAGGAGTATCATAAATATCCGAATCAACAATACCACTAATCGCATGCGTAACTCCAGGTCCAGCAGTAGCAATAACTACACCCATTTTCCCCGATGCTTGAGCGTATCCCATTGCTGCGTATGAAGCCATGCTTTCGTGACTAACTGCATATACTTCAATGCCAACTTTTTTAAATTCCGGCCATAAAAATCCGATATGACCACCTGTAATAGCGAAAACACACTCAACTCCAGCATCCTTTAGCATTTTGGCCACAATATTAAATCCTTTGATTTTTGACATTTGTAGAATTACCTCCTTCTTCATTTTTTTAACTTTGATTTTTCCAGTATAAAATCGCTTTTACAGCTATACACAGAATTATAATTCAACTAATAATAATGCAAAATGTATGCCAAATATTGTGCTGTTACTTTTTATTGGCATAAATTTTGCTGTGTTAAGAAGTAGCACTGATTTTTTCCAGTGCAAATAGCTTTGATATTCAAAACTAGACTTAGTTTTGTTTTCCTATAACAATAGAAATATGTAAAAATTATTTACGGTTGCTAATATTTTTCTTATGAGTAACTGAAATATTTAAATAAAAATGTATATTATTTTTACGTATATTGGAAAGTGTATATTGTTTTTACGTTAATGGAGGTATAATCTAATGGTGAAATTAAAAATTCCAAAGGAGTGCATTAATAAAGGATTTCTCGATAGTAGATTCGGGAGACATTCATCCGAGATATTAAATGGCATCCCTCAAAGATCATTCCCTCTAGAATGGTGGGATTACCCAGGTGTCACAAAGTCTTTTTCTGTAATTTTTATTGATTACGACAATTATATGGAAGAAGGTTTCCCTTGGCTTCACTGGTGTGTGGCTAACATCCCTGTTGAAATAAATAGTTTGGACGAGAACTGTAGTCTTTTTATTAATGATATTGATAGCAGAATCATTCAAGGAAAAAATTCATGGATATCATGTTTACCTAAATATAATCTAGAATGTAATAGATATGGTGGTCCATCACCCGAATCCTTTTCTCACGAATACACTATTGTTATTCTAGCATTGAATTCCTTTCTGGACTTGAAAGATGGCTTCTACTACAATGATTTTATAAAGGCTATTAATTGCAAATTATTAGATGCTGGTGTTATACAAGTAAAGTACATGGCTTAGCAATTACTGTCATAAGTCTATATACTTATAATTATATCCTACAACAACAATTTTAAGGAATTATAAGGGTCTGTAAAGTAGAAATGAAAAAATGAGGCCATGAGAATAATGTTTCTGCTAAAAACCAAAAAAAGACAACTTTTCTCAATAGTAATCATTTTTCAGTAGCAGGTCAATACGGGAAGAAAGAT
>JAAYYM010000324.1 GCA_012515365.1 Clostridia bacterium | reverse complement strand
GCCATATGAAGGCGGTCAGGCTGCAGAAAAGTAGTTTTTGTCTGACAGGAAGATTAATCAAGAAATTTATTCCGTTGGGCATCTGCAGTTTTTTATCACAGATTTCATTGGTGGCAGCGATGGCAGCCATTCAGAATATGATTTTGAAATATGGAGCATTGGATGCAATCTTTTCACAGGCGGAATATGCACAGATTCCTATGGCAGTACTTGGAATTGTTATGAAGTTCTTTCAGATTGTGATTTCCATTGCTGTTGGTATGGCAGCAGGGTGTATTCCGATTGTCGGATATAATATAGGAGCAGGACGAAAAGACCGTGCAAAGAGTTTGTTTACCCATTTACTGATTGGGGAAGCAGTTGTGGGTGCTATGGCACTTCTGATTGTTGAGTTTCTGCCACTGCAGTTAATTTCGATATTTGGCGCAGCAAATGAGAGTATTTACTATACGGAGTTTGCGGTTAAAAGTTTTAGGGTCTATTTATGCATGACTATTTTTGCATGTGTGAATAAAGGTGCATTTATTTACCTGCAGGCAATGGGCAAGGCATTTTCTTCCACAATGCTGTCAATGGTGCGAGAAGTTGTATTCGGAGTTGGCTTTGCCATACTTCTTCCGGTATTTTTTGGAATGGATGGAGTGCTGTATTCTATGCCGGTATCCGATATTCTGACTTTCGTGATTTCGACCATCGTGATTATGCGTACTTACAAGGAACTTGCAACAAAGTAAATTGACAGATGCCCATAGGAGGATATAATAATCCTATAAAATTAAATTCAATTCAGGAGGAAAAAACATGAGAACATTATTGATTGAAGGAATGATGTGTGCACATTGTCAAGCGCACGTGACAGATGCACTGAATGCAATGGAAGGCGTATCTGCAGTGGTGGATCAAAAAGCAGGTACTGCGGTTGTCACGGAAGAACGTGAAGTATCGGAATCAGAATACAAAGCAGCAATTGAAGCTGCAGGCTATACGCTTAAAGGCATCCAAAAGTGATGGCGGAGTAATATTAATATTCATATTGCAATTTCCGAATTGTGGGTTATAATGTGGTTAGTTATAACTAACGAAAAGAGGAAGAAAATATGCAATTCGTAAAGATTTTTGATTGAATTGCGGGGTGAGAAAATGAAAGATGAGTATGTAAGTGATAACAAGAAACACTTGCCGATATATGGCGTAGGACCGTTTTATGGGGCTGGAATTATTTCTTTAACTGTTATAGGAATTGTTTTATCCTGCCTAGGTGTTTTTGATTTTGCGAAATTCCAGGGTACTAAAATTCCGTTTATACTCGTGGGTATTTTCATTTGTTTGGGCGGATTCCTTGTATGGTTCAAGGCAGCGTTTCGAATAGACAGATACATAGAACACAATGAACTGTGCATCGATGGAATATATGGAATTGTCAGGAACCCATGTTATTCAGGAATTATGCTGATGTGCAGTGGAGCGTTACTGATTGCAAACAATGTAGCATTGTTACTACTGCCTCTACTATATTGGCTTGCCATGACCGTTCTGATGAAGAATACAGAAGAAAAATGGCTGTATCAGCTGTACGGAGAACAATATCAGGAGTATTGCAGACAAGTCAATCGATGCATTCCGTGGTTTAGAAAATAGGAGAGAAATCGAAGAATGAAGAGTGTTCTTATTGCATGGGCGCTTATTATATAGCATTGTATCGAGTTGTGAACATGTCTGCAGAAGAATGTTGTGAAATATTTAAAGACGGCTTGTATGCCAATCAATTGTTTCATAAGGCGCTTGGAACGGCAGATTCCTATCTGGATACAAAAAAACTCCCAGGCAGGAAGCAGTGGTCGGCAGAATCACATTTGAAGCAATATGAGAATGATTGGATTGTTGACATTTTGGATCAAACAGATACATATGAGTTGGGCTACGATTATCATCAATGTGGTATTTGTAAACTTTGCACGGATGAGAATTGTTTTGATCTTGCACAGTATCTATGCCGCTTTGACTTTGTGTTGGCAGACATTATGGGAATGAAGTTGGAACGCACTATGACAGCCTAACTCCGGAAAGTCTACGGTGTTTAATGCGTTGACAGGAATGCATCAACATGTTGGTAATTGGCCGGGAAAAACAGTAGAGAAAAAGGAAGGAACATT
>JAAYYM010000323.1 GCA_012515365.1 Clostridia bacterium | reverse complement strand
CTTCCGCTACAATGCCGGAATTTTTCAGCAAACGTTTTGAAAGCCGTTCCTTGAAATTAGCGGCTTCTATGATTATATTCATTTTTCTGATACCGTATACGGCTTCCGTATATAATGGTCTGTCGCGCCTGTTCAGTATGGCGTTTGCTGTGCCTTATGAAGTCTGTATTATTGTAATGGCCTTATTGACTGCTGTCTATGTCATAGCAGGCGGCTATATGGCGACTGCCATTAATGATTTTGTTCAGGGAATCATTATGATTATCGGAATCATTGCTGTCATTGCCGCTGTCTTAAATGGTCAAGGCGGTTTCATTGAAGCCGTGGGCAAGCTGGCGCAATTTGAGAGCGACATTGATGTTACTCTTGGACAGCCCGGAGCTTTTACTTCTTTCTTCGGACCGGATCCGTTGAATCTGCTGAGTATTGTTATTTTGACTTCTCTCGGAACATGGGGACTTCCCCAGATGGTACATAAATTTTATGCAATCAAGGATGAAGAATCCATTAAGACAGGAACTATCATTTCAACTGCGTTTGCAGTCATCGTAGCAGGCGGCTCCTATTTCCTCGGCAGCTTCGTGAGACTTTTTGACGATGCTTCCTTGCATAATGAAGCAGGCGGCATGATTTATGATATGGTAATGCCTCATATGCTTTCTACTTTGCCGGATATTCTTGTGGGTGTTGTTGTCGTGCTTGTATTATCAGCGTCCATGTCAACACTTTCTTCACTTGTGCTGACTTCCAGCTCCACCTTGACTCTTGATTTAATCAAAGATACGCTGGTTAAAGATATGAGTGAAAAGACACAGTTGATTACAATGCGGGTATTGATTGCATTTTTTATCGTCCTTTCGGTTGTGCTGGCACTTAATCCGCCTACCTTTATCGCACAGCTTATGGGAATCTCATGGGGTGCTTTGGCGGGAGCTTTCCTCGGTCCGTTTGTTTATGGACTCTATTGGAAAAAGACTACGAAAATTTCTGTATGGGCAAGCTTTATCGTCGGCATCGGCATTACGATTGCAAATATGCTCATCGGCTTTACTTCACCGATTACTGCGGGTGCAATGGCTATGCTGGCGTCGCTGGTTGTTGTTCCGATTGTAAGCCTGTTTACGCCGAAATTGACAGTCGAATCCACGGATGCTATTTTTGAATGTTATTCAGAAACAGTTATCGTTTCCAAAAAGAAATCTCTGGAGCCGTAAATGCTTGGGGTGTATCCGAACTTGCAAAAATTACTATTGACATTCATGAATGATGCGAATATAATGAGTCTCAATATCAAAGCTTTGAAATAAATTATAAAAATGAATTACAAAATTCAATTGAATGAACATGTTATATTGAAAAATGCGATGAAGGCAAAGTAGTAGTATGTAGGTCATTATTTTCTATCAGAGAGAGGAAGTCACCGGCTGAAAGCTTCCTTGAGTTCAGATAATGATTCGAATTTCCTGCCGGAGCAGTTTTTCTGAAAAGAGTAGATACCCGATGAACTATGCTGTATAATGATAGTAATGAAGGGATCACGTGTCTGAGTAGGAAGAAACGTAGCTGTACGTTACACAGAATGAGCGTCCGTACCGCACTGAGAAGAAAGCGGCAGCCAAACAGAGCTACAGATGAGTTTGGCGATACGGGAATTTGGGTGGTACCGCGAAGTATAGAATTCGTCCCTTATCTAATACATTGTATTAGATAGGGGATTTTTTTACTTCATAGGAAATTGAGTGTGTGAAGCGCACTTTCTTGGTTATTACATGTGAAAAAGGAGAAAAAAGATGAGTGAGACAAAGCAAAAAGTAATTATGCTCGGAAATGAAGCGATTGCAAGAGGTGCTTATGAAGCCGGAGTGAAGGTGTCAGCGGCATATCCGGGTACACCAAGTACAGAAATCAGCGAGAATCTGGTGCAGTATTCCAAAAACGGAACAATAGGAAACGGTGAATTGTACTGTGAATGGTCACCGAATGAAAAAGTCGCAATGGAGGTTGCAATCGGTGCTTCTGTCAGCGGAGTACGTGCGATGGCATCTATGAAGCATGTAGGCGTGAATGTGGCAGCCGATCCGCTTTATACAAATTCTTATATGGGCGTAGGCGGCGGACTTGTGCTTGTAGCAGCAGATGACCCGGGACTTTACAGTTCACAGAATGAGCAGGATACCAGAATGGTGGCAAGAGCCGCACAGGTTCCGGTACTGGAGCCGTCGGATTCGCAGGAAGCAAAGGACTTTATGAAATTTGCAT
>JAAYYM010000322.1 GCA_012515365.1 Clostridia bacterium | reverse complement strand
GCATTACCGGCAGTAAGCTGTGCAGGAAGATCTTTATATGTAATGGAAACCTTATCAATGGTACCGGCAATCTCTTTTGTTGTCAGAGTAAACTTCTGACCATCTGTCAGCTGCTCTGAATCATTTTTGAAATCGCCGATTCGTATCTCAGGCCCCTTGGTATCAAGCAAAATTGCTGCGGGAACACCAAGTCTGTCACGTACTTCACGAAACATACTGATTGTTTCAGCATGGTATTCATGTGTTCCGTGAGAGAAGTTCAGACGTGCAACATTCAATCCATTCTGAATCAGCTGTTCGATCATTTCCGGAGTTCTGCTTGCTGGACCAAGTGTACAAACGATTTTTGTTTTTCTCATATTTTCTCTCTCCTCAATATTAATCAATGGTATATTCAGAAAATTGCGAAACTCAAAATCCTAAGAACAGATTTCATACATTTACACAAAATAAGTGAGGAGTCAAAACGTCCTCAACGAACGTTTTTGTGTAAATGTATGAAATCGCTCTATTCATGAAATTATTTCGCAATTATCTGAATCAATGCCATTATTCATTCTAACTTCTAAACCTTGAATTGTAAACATCAGATCAAGATTTTAACATAATCTTTTCATAGAGCAGACCGGTCAAAAACCAAAAAGGGGCATAATCCAGGCGGATCAGTCCATTAATACTCCATTTACTGCGACTGTAATCCCATGGGCAGAGCTTGTATTTTTTGAGCAGACTGCCACTTAAATATTCTGCCGTAAAAATCGAGAATGCATAAAACAATCCTCTTTTCCAAATACATTTATGCTTTAAAAGCTGACAAAAAGGATGTAGAAGAACAGCAGAACCATAGATCGGAAACATCCAGATCGAAGTCGTTCCCTTTAGTTTTAACTCTCGTCTTCTGAACGATTCAAAGGCTGTAAAGATGATTTCGAGGCACCAGCCTAGTGTGCCACATAAGATAAATTTTTTTACCATAATTCTAGTATCACCTGTTATGATAGAAAATATTCTGCAAAATGAAGAGATTATTTCGTGCAGTATGACCTTGTAAAAAAGAGATTTTTGATATATATTGTATCTATGGGAAAAATGACGTATCAAGAAGCAAGAGAATATATAGAAGAAGTCAAGCAGTATGGCAGTGTATTAGGGCTTGAGACGATGAGCATTCTTATGAAATATCTGGATAATCCGCAGGATCATCTAAAATTCGTCCACATAGCAGGCACGAATGGAAAAGGCTCTGTGCTGGCGGGACTGACCTCGGTCTTAACACATGCCGGATACCGTGTTGGCAGCTATAGTTCCCCTGTTGTATGTGAGCCTCGTGAATCGATTCGTGTTTTGGAAACACCGATCAATGAAGAGGATTATGCAAGGCTTACGGAGCGGCTCAAAGAAGCAGCCACGAAGACTAAGGAGCAGACAGGAGCACATCCGACTGTATTTGAAATAGAGACAGCAATGGCTTTTTTATATTTTGGGGAACAGCATTGTGATCCGGTCATTCTGGAAACAGGTTTGGGCGGAAGCTTAGATGCGACTAATATTGTAAAAACGACTGAAGCAGCCATTATTACATCCATTAGTCTGGATCATACAGAATATCTGGGAAATACACTTTCACAGATTGCCATGAAAAAGGCCGGAATCATCAAATCGGGTGCCGATGTGATCATGCTAAGCAGAGCCTGTCAAGATGAAACAGAAGCAACAGAGCTTGATGCAGCTATTGAAGTTGTATCACAGACTGCCTCTTCCTGTATGGCTCGATTTCATACAGCACAGGCCTCTGACATCAGGGAGTGCAGCTTTAGCCTTACCGAAACTCGATTTTCTTATCACGAGTATACAGATATCGGGCTGACGATGCTTGGAAGCTATCAGCCGGAAAATGCAATCTTAGTCATAGAGACTGCAAAGCTATTACGTAACCATGGTTATGTGATTAGTGATGAGCATATTTTAAACGGATTATATCATGCAAAATGGCCGGGAAGATTTTCGATTATTTGTGACCAGCCGCTCTTTATAGTGGATGGAGCACACAATGCGAATG
>JAAYYM010000321.1 GCA_012515365.1 Clostridia bacterium | reverse complement strand
GCTTGATACAACATTCGATAAACGTCAAAGTTGGAGGGATTAAGATGAAGGTTCTTGTTGTAGGCGGCGGCGGAAGAGAGCATGCCATTGTAATGAGTGTTAAGAAGAGTAAAAAGGTAGATAAAATCTATTGCGCACCGGGTAATGCAGGGATTGCACAAATTGCAGAATGTATCAATATCCCAGTCAGTGATTTTGATGGACAGGTAGCACTTGCAAAAGAAAAACAGGTGGATCTGGTCATTGTAGGACCGGATGATCCTTTGGTCGGTGGAATTGTTGATTGCTTTGAAGCAGCCGGACTGCGTGTGTTTGGACCAAGAAAAAATGCCGCTATTCTAGAAGGAAGCAAGGCTTTTTCCAAGGATCTGATGAAGAAGTATCATATCCCCACAGCTGCTTATGAAAATTTTGATTCCTCAAAGGAAGCACTTGAATATCTGGAACATGCCAACATGCCGATCGTGTTAAAGGCTGATGGACTGGCTTTAGGAAAAGGTGTTTTGATCTGCCAGACCTTAGAGGAAGCAAAAGCTGGTGTTAAAGCAATTATGGAGGATAAACAGTTTGGAAACTCCGGAAATAGAATTGTAATCGAAGAATTCATGACAGGAAGAGAAGTTTCTGTACTATCATATGTTGACGGAAAGACAATCAAAACTATGACCTCAGCACAGGATCATAAACGTGCAAAGGATGGAGATCAAGGCTTGAATACCGGTGGAATGGGTACTTTTTCACCTAGTCCGTTTTATACAGCCGAAGTGGATGATTTCTGTAAAAAGTATATTTATCAGGCAACGGTGGATGCTATGGCTGCTGAAGGCAGAGATTTTAAAGGTATCATTTTCTTTGGTTTGATGTTGACGAAGGATGGACCTAAGGTATTAGAATACAATGCAAGATTTGGAGATCCAGAGGCGCAGGTCGTACTTCCCCGTATGAAAACAGATTTTATAGACGTTGTAGAAGCATGTATTGATGGAACTCTTTCTGATATCGAACTGGAATTTGAGGACAATGCGGCAGTATGTGTCGTTTTGGCATCAGATGGATATCCGGTCAGCTATGAAAAAGGAAAAGAGATACGTGGTCTTGAGAAATTCGAAGATAAGAAGGATTATTATGTATTTCATGCAGGAACCAAGGAGAAGGATGGAAAGATCCTGACAAATGGTGGAAGAGTATTAGGTGTGACAGCAAAGGGAGCTGACCTTAAAACTGCAAGAGCACATGCATATGATGCAATTAAACTAATTGACTTTGACAATAAATATTATAGAAATGATATTGGCAAGGCAATTGATGAAGCGTAGGATTTGATATTTGATCCCCTGCATTATTTGACGAAATATGGTAGATGGGATAAAATAGGGATAGCATGAAGGTTCTGCAATAGGAGGTCGCTATTATGGGCATAGGACAATTTGATTTGGGCAAGCCGACTCGATGCAGCGTGTGTAATGGTCCTCTTGTTTACAAGGGCGTTGGTGAATATCATTGTACCGAGTGTCATAATGTTGATTATGACGATTATGGAAAAGTCAGACTTTATATAGAAATGCATCATGGGGCTAACACAACAGAAATCTCAGAAGGAACCGGTGTTCCACAATCCAGGATCAGACAGCTGTTAAAGGAAGAACGTCTCGAGGTGGCAGCAAATTCAGTCACATTTCTACATTGCGAACTGTGTGGGACAGAAATTAGATCCGGAAAATATTGTGCAGATTGTCTCGCAAAAAAGAAGAAAATGGAAGATTCAATGGCTGCATTGAATAAGGCGGCCACAAGCTCAAAACGATCCACGCATGGTGTCTCTATGCAAGGCTATGAAAAAGGTGAGCGTCGATTTAAGCGATAATGTGATATGATAAATGAAAATGATTGATCTATAAAAATAGAAATGCTGTGACTGTAAAAAACACAGCATTTCTATTTTTATGGTGTGATTTATCAAGGCAGGTTCCTACTTGTATGTCGGAGCGTCCATATATCATATAAATGACTATACAAGTCAATATTTACAAATCCACAAGAAATATGACATGATCAAATGTTAAAAATGAGCCTGTCAAATATGGAAATAATAAACTACTTGGTTGACATAAGCAAATCTTAGTTGTATGATAAGAATGAGGGTACTATATTTAATTAGAAGGTTATGGATTGAAAAGTGCTTGACCAATTCGGTCAAGAAATGGAGCTGTTAGGGGTAACGGATCCGGAAATAGGAGTCTTAAGGGAATGACTCCTATTGATATCCATAATGTTCTCGCTGGCATGAAAGAGGAGAAATCGTTCGTGAGGATGAGGAGCACTAAGGGGAAAATAAATAAGGCATATGCCTTTATTTTAGTACATATATTTATTTCCTGTATCAGTTTGTATCTGGATATAGGAAATGTCTATGCATATTCTTATTCAGAAGGAATTGTTATCTGCTCCAGCGGTAAAGTTCGTTCTGATGCTTCTGCACAAAGCTCAGTTGTGTTTTGTGTATCCAAAGATGAAAAAATCACAATTACGGATGAAAAAAAAGCAAAAGACGGAACTCTTTGGTATCAGGTTGAATTGAATGGACTTAAGGGATATATCAGGTCAGATCTTGTGAAAAAGGGAGCAGCTGTTTCGACGGGCACTGAGCAGACAAAGAAGACCGAAGAAGTTAAAAACGAAGCAACAGCAGCCACGGACCAACAGACGCAGGCTTCACAGAGTGGAACATCGCAGAATACAGATGCCGTGATCAAGGGTACGAACGTGATTATCAGAACCGAGGCGAAGCGAACGTCAGATGTCAGGTGTACGCTTGGTACAGGACATGCGGTTAAGGTTGAAGCTAAGGTGACAGGTGAAGATGGTAAGACCTGGTATGAGATTAGCTTTTCTAAAAATGAATATTTTTATAAAGGCTTTGTCAGAGAAGATTTTCTTTCTGTGAATGGTACAGCGGGAAGTTCGTCCAAGCCAACAACACAGACAGTCAGGACAGCGACCGGAACTATTAAGGGTTCTCACATTAATGTCAGAAAAAGTGTAGGCACAGAAAGCGAAGTTGTATCGACAGTTGAAAACAATTTTGTAGTAACCATAGATGGAGCAACACCAGATCAAAGCGGAAAGAATTGGTATTTGGTATCTTATACAAGTGACGGTACAACATTAAAGGGATATATCAGAGAAGATTTTATTGATGTACAGGTACAGACGAGTGAGGTGCCCCTAAATCCTGCAAAAGCTGTAGAAACAGGAACCATTAAGGGGGAAGGGGTCAGGATCAGGACAACACCATCACTTACTTCAAATGTATCATGGACACTCCCGAGTGGTTCGAGCGTTCAAGTGATCGGATATGAAGACAGTGAGGAACGTAAATGGTGCAAAGTAGCATTTACAGCTAATAATGAACCTATGACGGGATATATCTGTGCTGATTTTATGGAGATTAAGAAGGATGAAACTAAGAGCCCTCAGGAAGGAAATCAAGCTAAGGACCAATCATCGTTGACTAATACGGTCGCTACCGTGAAGGGGAAAAACATAAATTTAAGGAAAGAGCCTGTTTCCGGAGAAGTGATACTAGTTCTGAATGAAGGTCAGGTAGCTGCCGTAGCGGAGGAAAGAAAACTTGAGGACGGTACGGTATGGTATCAAATAAAGTTTTCGTTAAACGGAGAAGAGAAGGAAGGGTATGTTAAATCAGACTATCTGGAACTTCAGGAAATAAAAACAGAAAAAATGTCAGTTGCAGCAGTCGATAAAAATCGAAGTGGTGCAATACAGGGAATTAATATAAATGTTAGAAAAGAACCTGTGACAGGAGAGATTGTATGCAATCTTAGTACAGGACATACAGTTACAGTAACAGGAGATCAGACAGGCTCAGACGGTAAGAAATGGTACGCAGTTGCCTTTATCCTGAACAGTGAGCCCAAGGAAGGCTTTATCAATGCTGATTATCTGACTGTGGAAGAAATGACTGCTTCGGTTAATGGAGCAGATGACGGATACATGAAAGGCAGCATCAAAGGAGAGGCGGTCAGAGTCAGAGAAAGTGCAGTAAATGGAACGGTCATGGTACAGCTGTCTATCGATTATCCGGTTGCAATCATTGGAGAAACAGCAGGAAGTGATGGATATAAATGGTATCAGATTTCATTTTATTACGGAGGACTGACAAAGACAGGTTATGTCAGATCTGATTTCGTGACGATCACACAGACGTCTTCGGATGGCAAGGTGAGTGAAGCAGAGTTTGAACAGACCATAGCGTCCTTCCCGGAAAGCTATAAAGCAAGTCTGAGAGACTTACATGCAAAATATATGAACTGGAAATTCGAAGCGGTCGATACAGGACTTGACTGGAACGATGTCGTGGCAGCGGAAACGGCAGTAGGCAAAAATCTAATTGCATCTAACAGCATTGCCTCTTGGAAGTCAACAGATGTACGGGCATATGATTACAATACAGGAACGTGGTACGGTTTTGACGGAAAAAGCTGGGTTGCAGCATCTCCGGAGATCATAAAGTTTTATCTGGACCCGAGAAATTTCCTGGATGATTCAGGAATTTTTCAATTTGAAACACTAGATGCCAGAGAATACCATAATGAGGCAGGTGTTTCAGGAGTTTTGAACTCAACATTTATGAGTGATACATATCTGGATACAGATGGGGCGACAAGGTCATATGCAACCACTTTTGTGGAAGCAGGTGCAGCAAATGGTATTTCACCTTATCATCTGGCAGCCAGATGCCTGCAGGAGCAGGGAACGTTAGGTTTAAGTGCCAGTATCTCGGGAACTGTGAACGGAGCACAAAACCTGTTTAACTATTTTAATATCGGAGCATTCGCTGCAAATGGAAATTCTGCAGTCATGAACGGACTGATCTATGCAGCCGGGACAGACGAAAATTATTTGAGACCATGGAACAGCAGATACAGGTCTATTATGGGAAGTGCAAAATATGTCAGTGAGCGTTATGTAAAAAAGGGACAGAATACACTTTATTTCCAGAAATTCAATGTCGTAAACAGTGAGAACGGTATATATACACACCAGTATATGAGTAATATTCAGGCAGCATCAGCAGAAGCAGCCAGAATGAAACGGGCATATTCCGATTTGAATGCACCATTGGTATTTAAAATCCCAGTTTATAAAAATATGCCGGATATAAAATGTCAAAAACCAGATTCAGAGACTGAACCGAATTCTTATCTGTCGTCTCTGTCTGTTGAAGGATATACGATAGCACCTAAATTTTATGGAGATATAGAGCAGTATTATTTAGAGGTTGAGCCTCATGTCAATGAAGTGACGATAAACGCGACACCTGCTACTGCCAGTGCAAGCGTGTGGGGTACGGGAACCACTTCGATCCACAATGGCCCGAATATCATTACCATCTCCTGTAAGGCACCAAATGGTGAAATCAGAAATTATACATTAATTGTATTTAGAAAAGAGTCATAAATAAAGTAAAGGAAAGAGAGGCGCTGATTTCAATGAGAAAACAGAGAATAAGTGTAGGACTGTTGACAATAGCAGCATGTTTATTATTTGTACAGCAGGTATACGCAGCAGGCAGTGTGAGTGCAACCGCCAGTACTGAAACAATAGCAGTATCAGAGCAGGTGAGTGTCACCATAAAAGCGGAAAATCCACAAGGAGCGGCAGAGAAGCCTGAGATCACAGTCGAATATGATCCGAAAGTATTACAGTTTGACAGCTGTGATAAGAATTGCGGAGGCGGAGGCGGAGGTCTTCTTACTTTAAATGATACAGAAGCTGTGATTACATTTACCGGAATCGCAGATGGAACTGCAAATGTAAAAGTATCGGCAATCCTTGACGGTGACGGTGCGAATGTGCCGACTGGAGCAGCAACGATTACAGTTGGGGCAGGAGGAACAGCATCAGACGCTGCTATGCCTGTTTCAGCAGATGGAATTACCGATACCGGAATCGCAGATGGACTGATTGCAATCGGAGATAATTCGAAAATGCT
>JAAYYM010000320.1 GCA_012515365.1 Clostridia bacterium | reverse complement strand
ATCTCCGATAATGCTCCAAGGGCTGTATCTAAGTACTTCTTATAGTTTTAGTGTTACAAGTTTTCTGGCAGAAGCAACTCGCCTTGAGCTATTTCCTATATTAACATTTCTTGGACTGGATTTTTTGCATCTTGCATATTTCTTATCTTTCGATTCTCACTCAAGAAGTCTCCAAAAGCTTATCGAAGATAGAAAAGACAATGTAGATCTCCTGAAAAAGACCCTAAGATTTGCAAAACTAGTAGAAATCTCTCCCTATCTCGTATTTGTATTTATGGTCGTTTGGTTTAGTTTTTTCTTTCCTTTAGCAATGGACACAATAGTACGTAGGAGGGTTGATTTCGTTTTTACGAGAGACATAGTACCTGAAATTTTTGGATTGCTTTTTGGCCTTTCTTTACTTGTCATAACCATAGCCGTATCTTCAATGGCTCTTAGAAATGAGAAGGATTGTCTTTCCAAAACCTTCAGAAAAGTAGATGAATGTATTCATGAAGATATTTTAAGTCAGAACTCAAAGGATATCTTAAGAAAAACATGTTTCACTAAGAAAGGGAAAACAAGAAGTTATTCATATTTCATAATTTACATTATTGTTTTTACGATAGCAATGGGATTTGGTCTGCTTAGTGCGCATGGGATTGTCTCAAACAGATTCTCGCGGTCATCAAGTGAACATCCGATGAAACTGCCGGGAATAGAAATTATATCAGGAGCGACATTTCTTATGGGTAATAATTACCCTAATTCAAGTCCAATTCATGAGGTTACTATTACTTATGACTTTTACATCACTATTTCATCAATTAAGTTGGTAGAGTATATGATATTTTGTGCCTCAACAGGAAGAGAGGAACCAACGATGCGTGCTTCGGAACGGCAAAAATTAGACGTGGTTGGAATAGACTGGTATGACGCAATTGATTATTGTAACTGGCTTAGCGATGAAGCAGGGCTTCCACAAGCTTACGATAAGCGAGGAAATCTTTTGGATGTATATGGAAATCCGACAAGTGACCCATCCAAAGTATTTGGATATAGACTACCTACAGAGGCAGAATGGGAGCATACTGCAAAGATAAGACTCATGGATAAGGAAGAGAACTTAGATTACTGCATCTTAGGAAGAGAGATTTTTGAATGGTGTAGCGATTTTTTTGATGGTGGATATTACAGTAGGAGTCCAGTTTTAAATCCTTATAACAGCATTTCTGGTTCTTATCGAGCCATACGAAATACAGGATACAAAGAGTGTTCAGAATTGTATGACGTAGCTTACCGGGATGGAAAAACCCCGAGAAGTGAATATGCAAATCTTAGTTTCAGCGTATGCAAAACGATCGTATCCAATAAATAGGAAAAAAGAAACAAGTTAACAGCACAGGGATTCATCGATTCTTCATCAGATAATTAGGTAATAAATAAAGGGATCTATCATTCTCAATGTTTTTTGCAAGAGTGAATTGGCTCTTCCTCAGATTATATGAACTAACTCATGATCACCTTCAATCGCAATAGTTCAAATGAACATCTCCCATCCCGTACATTATCCGCTTGATCACCTTTATCTTGTTTATAACGCCTTCTATGATTCCGTTGCTGAACTCAGTTCTTATTGCATTCTTCACCGCTTCAATATCTCTCTCTACCGCCCTGACGAAAGTGTTCAGTTCGCGAATGTTGTATCTCTTTACTTCTGGGAGCCAGTTCTCAAGTCTCGATTCATCTTTGCTCTTCAATATTTCTCTGAACCTATTCACAGCCGAGT
>JAAYYM010000319.1 GCA_012515365.1 Clostridia bacterium | reverse complement strand
TACTTTTAGTTTATCCAGATTCAAAGATAGATACAATGGCAACATTCATGGAAAGATGCTATGATTTTGCTGTCGAAAATGGTAAATTTTCTATGATTAACATGCAATCGTGGATGTTTCTTGCATCTTATGAGCAATTAAGATATAAGATACTTCGAAATACTAAGGTTGAATCATTATTACAGTTCGGAGCTCATTTATTTGACGAATTACCTGGTGAGGTTGTTAAAAGTACAACTTTTGTTCTTCAGAAATCGAAAGAACAAAACAAGCGAGGCATATATTACCGACTAATTGAAGGTAATTGTTGTTCCGATAAAGAAAACTTGTTCCACAAATGTCATAAGGAAGGTCGTTATTATAAAAATATTAACCAAGAGATTTTTGACTCTATCCCTGGATCCGTATTTGGTTATTGGCTAAGCGGTACAGCAATAAATGCATTCAAAAATAAATCAATTTCTGATATTGCGTATGCTCGCGTTGGCATGTTCACTGGCGATAACAATAGATTTTTAAGATTATGGTGGGAAGTTAATAGAAATAAAATGACCACTTCATGCAAATCTTGGAATGATGCGGTTAACAGTTCTAGAAAATGGTATCCATATAATAAGGGAGGATCATTTAGGAAATGGTATGGCAATTTAGACTTTGTTGTGAATTATTTTAATGGTGGATTTGAAATATATGAGCTTGCCAAATCGGAATCCAGAAATTGTCAGAATTATCCTAACGAGTATAAATTTCGAGATTCCATCACATGGAGTAATATAGCAACAGCTTCACCTGCATTTAGATATAGACCATCGGGAAGCCTTTTTGACATTTCGGGTATGAGTCTGTTCTGTGATGAAAAGAATAGTTCATATTTGCTTGCATTATGTAATTCTAAGGTTTCAAAAGAGTATCTTGAACTTCTTTCTCCTACTATAAATGTTCAAGTAGGTGATGTTAAACAAATACCAGTAATTTCAATCAACTCTATTCCAGAAGAGTCTGTAAAAGTATGCACTAGTTTATCGAAGAATGATTGGGATTCCCACGAAACCTCATGGGATTTCAAGACTAATGAACTCTACCGTCTCGCTCTATGTTTAACCTATGACAAAATCGAGTCGTCTCTTTTGACCAATGTTAATCTCAACTTAAGCCTCGAAGAGCTCGTAAGTAGATTCATTCAATTCTGGCAAGAAAAATTCATACAGTTGCACACCAACGAGGAAGAACTCAACCGCCAGTTCATCGAGATTTACGGACTTCAGGACGAACTCACCCCAGATGTGCCATTAGACGAAATCACTATTCTTCAGAAGGGTGAAATCAGCATCGAGGACAACAAAATTGTCTGGCACAAGGATGTCATCATCAAGCAGTTCATCAGCTGGATGGTGGGCTGCTTCATGGGACGCTACTCTGCCGACAAGCCCGGACTCATCATTGCCAGTCAGGGACAGAAAGTTGCAGACCTTGACCTGCCAGCAATGACCTTGGAGATAGACGATGATGGCATCATTCCTATCATTCAAGAGGCAGATTTCTTTGCAGATGATATGACTCAGCGTATTGAGGCTGGTGTAAAGGCACTCTTTGGCGAGCAGAACTTCTATGATAATATGAGGTATATCAAAGCTTGTCTTGGTCAGGAACTGCGTGACTATCTGTATAAGGACTACTACGATGACCACATGCAGATGTATTCTGTCAAGGGAGCAAAGCGGCCTATCTACTGGCTCTTCTCATCAAAGATGGGTGATAAGAAAAAGAAAGG
>JAAYYM010000318.1 GCA_012515365.1 Clostridia bacterium | reverse complement strand
TATCCTTTGCCGAAACCAAAAAATAATCCACATTACCGCCTGGAATTCGTACTTCTGGAATCAAAAATAGTTCATTCCCTGGCTCATGTAAAGTCAACAAATGCAAACAATCAATAAATATTTGATTATGCTCCAATAATCTAAACGGACAAATGATGATATTATTATTTTGATATATTACCGAACACGTCCCAATTTTAATATCCGGATTTGATTTTCTCATCTTAGTACATGTTTTCTTCGTATACGGACACATTTGTTTCTCTACAGCAGTCTCATAGTCTAGCGAACTCTCTCTGCAATATAATCCAAATATTTCGCTAATTTTGCTCATTTATTTTTCCTTTCATTATCACAAAACAACCCCACCCCCATACATCTTTTTTGTGCTATTTCTAGATACTCCATAGACATATCTATTCCTATCGATTTTCTATTCAACGAAGCGGCAACATAGTTTGTAGTTCCAGTACCAGCAAATGGATCTAACACTATACCATGTGGTGGACAAGTTAAAATGATAGGTGTCTTAATTAAGTCTTCAGGATATGGTGCAAAATGCATCTTCCTGCCTTGCGTATCTTCGGGAATAATTTGCCAAACATCTGATATCATACTTCCCTTGGGATTGTAGAATAAAAAATAGAATCCTTTTTCTTGCAGTTCCTTTGCTCTTCCACTTAAATTGGTCGTATTACCATTTGTAACTCGTTGATTTGCGCCTTTGATAACCATACGAAAATCAGAAAGCTCACCTCTTTGCATTCTTTCAAGAACTTCATCAAGTTTATTAAAAGCGTTTTGCCTCTGCTCTTCTGTTAATTCGGTACTCAATTCTATTTTTCTTTTATATCTTACTCCACTCACACCAGTGGCACTTACAACAGCTCCATTCTTGATAAGCGCTTCCCCAGGTTTTTTCCTTACCGAATCCGCATCATAATAATACCCCGTTCTTTTTTTTACAAAATGAAAGAACGGTTCATATTCATTGCCCAAATTATCTTTTGAATTTGACATTGCCCCTTTCATTTTGTCCCATATTACTGTATTCCGTAAAATCCATTTTTGTTCGTCTTGCATTCTTATAGCAACTCTGTGTGGAATATTTAATAATTGCTTGTTCTTATAGCTATCACCAATATTAAGCCAAAATGATCCCGTTGGTCTTAATACCCTGTATATTTCATCTGTAATTTGAAGCAGATTATCTATATATTCTTGATATGTTTTCTCCATACCTATTCCACCAGCTAGATACTGTCTTTTCATATAATATGGTGGACTAGTAATAATACAATCTATGCTATTTTCCGGTATTGTAGCCAACACATCTAATGCATCTCCACAAAAAAAACATGGCGAAGATTCTTTGCTATTCATATATTCAATTGCACGAGTCATTACCGTCCTCCACAAAAATCATTATTTCGTCAACACTACAATCTAGTGCTCTACATATTTTTTCAAGGCTCTCCATCGAAATATATGCATCTTTTCTAATCTTAGTCATAATATTTGCACTTATGCCAGCCCGCTTTATCAATTCAGCATTTGACATTTTTAGATCCACTAGTCTTTTTAATAATTTGTTATATTGGACGGCCATAAATTTCTCCTCGCTATGGTATTCAATGAGTACTAATGTTTATATTATATCACGATATTGTGAATATGACCACGCAATTATGAATTTGAGTATTGTTTATCTTTATGCTTTTGCTAGATTTAATATCAAATCATCCACTGCATCCGTATATCTTCCTTCTCTGATCAGCTGGTTCCTCAATTCATTGAGTGCATATATCAGTATGCTGACCTAGTTGTCATCAAATCTTATCTTGATATTCTTCATCTTTCCATACACTCCTTCCCCTTATGCGGACTGTTTTCTCTCGCCTTTTCTTCGTTTGAGTAGACTCTTTCTATGTCATCTATCATCTTCGATGATTTTGTTTCGATGGCTTTATTTATATTCATACACTTCCTAAAGCTGGAAATCCGAGTAGTAATACCTGCCTGTTCTTCTCGGAGCATTGCCTTTTCTTCCGGTGTCGCTCTGCGTATTTTATTCTGCAGCACACGCCTCTGATTGATCAGTTTGTCCATTTCAGACTCGATGCTGTCTCGATCTTGTAGAAGATCATCCATTGTTTCTATCTTATGCTCGCTCATATATCGTATATGAATCGATATCTCATCCACCTTTCGCAGAGCTTCCTTAAGGAAAGGACTGGTCGGTTTGTATTCTGTTCCCTTAGGCAACACGCCAAGCTGATAACAATAGTACAGATAAAGCTTGTACACTTTTGTGCCGCTGAGCAATATGTCCATGAAACCTTTCTGCTTATATTCACTCGGCATCCCCGGAGGATAAGTTATCGTTGCAGGGATATTTCCGATCCAGCTTCTCGTTCTCTGAATCAGGAGAGGTATATTATCTCTTGTAAATCTTTCATCAACAGTGTCCATACGTGTATAGTGTTCATATTGAGGCAGTTTGATCTTCCAGTGTGCACCGGAAATATCTACATCATACCCTTTGCGTATAAGGTATTTTCCAAAGGCAGAAACGCTATTGCTTTTCTCTATTGCTTCTATGATGTCTGCTTTATATACGTTGTATCTTGTCGGTTTGCCGCTCTTTTCGTCCAGCCAAACGGGTCTTGAAGGAGCCTTATGTGGCTTCTTTATTAGAGAGAGTCCGTGTTCCATGCACAAGCGGTCCGAGATTTCCATCATGTGGTAGCGCTCTGATTTTGAGTAGTTATATCTCTTTCCATCTTTGAACGACACTGAATTGAAGCAGAAATGATTGTGCAGATGATCTTTATCTAGGTGAGTGGTAACGATCACCTGAAACTTATCACCCCATAATTCTTTTGCCATCTCAACACCAATCTCATGACATTCTTCCGCAGTGAGCTCATCCGGTTTAAAACTTTGATAGCCGTGCCATGCCATATATCCGTCTGTTTTTCCGAAGCGTGTCTTCGTTATTATCATCTGATCCAGTGCAAACGTAGCATTGCAGTTAAGTGTCGTAATATATCTTTTCTCATCCGTGGCGGAAGGACGCTGAACATATGAAATCACATCATACAGATCCTGCATGCCCTTTGTTTCTGCCGTTGTCTTATCCGGATTCTCAACATAGTCTATTAGATTTTTCAGTTTTCCACTTATGTGCCAAAGGCTTGTTGTTGCCATAATGGTTCTCCTCTCTTTTTCGGTGGTGATGGGGTATTCAGGGGTGTCCCCTGGAAATGTAATGCCGCCTTCCGGCGGCTGTGGAAACATACAGGAGTATGTTCCCGATGCTCGCTATACCCGGGGACAGCAATTATCGTCCTTCTTTGTCTACGGCTCTTTTACTGTGGTAGTTCGGGCACGCTACTACCGCTGCTCTGAAACTCTGCTTGCATTCTTCTGTGCATTTGCGGCATTTTTCGCAATATGTGATGCGGTTCCTGTCATTCAGAAAAAATGCCCACTCCAGCTTCGCCTTTTCGCTCATCCTCCCCATTTTTATCACCCCCTTCTGCCGGCCTCATACTTCATTTATACTGTCACTTCTCGGTGTCATTTCCCAGGGTTTTCTCCTCTGTAAGCAGCTTTTATTTCGTCTTCGATACGTTTATCGTCAAGCCCATACCTGACTTATTTTCACTTACTTTTTCTTCTGCTTTCATATTTTATTGTCAGCACCCACTTTTGATACTTGGGTAAGTATTGGTTTTGATACTTATTACTATTTCATTTCTACGAATAGGTATCGGTTTTGATACTTATTCTCATGTTTTTCGCCTTGCAATAAGTATCGGTTTTGCGACTCCTTATATATATACCATCAGTGATGGTTTATTTAGGTGTCGTATAGCAGAGCAAGCTCTTCCCTGTGTTCCTTCTCTATCTTTATCTTCTTAAGCAGATCTTTCTTTACAGTTTCAGCCTCCTCCTTGGTTTTTACGTCCTTCCACTTTTCGGAAAAATGGTAGATACTTGGCTGATGCTCTAGCCCTCCCGATTCATATGTTATGAACCCGAGTGTATCCAGCAGTCTTATTGCCTTTGAAATCGAATTTCTGGTCATTCCCTTTTCCATAAATGTTTTGTATGGACATATGACATTGTTCCCTGTATACGATCCTTTATATTCCTGCCTGAGAATCGTATACGCTTCCTTTGCTACAGCAGTAAGAGCGATATATGCCGGTGAATCTAGCTGGTCATCAAAGAGCGGTGTGAAATGTTCATGCCATCCCTTTGATGTCGCAAACGCCGGCGGCGGATCTCTCTGTCTTTTTCTTCCCATTGAACAAACCCCTCTTTACTTTCATTAACGAATCTCTACTCATTCTTTGAAACACCTATCTCTATCAACTGTTCCAGAAGCGCCTTGCATTCTTCCAAAAGATCTTTATCTGTCTCTGCTGATTTTTCTTCAAGCCGCTCCCTCAGTCTTTTGATTTCTACAGCGAGTCTGTCACTATGGAACTTACCTGCCGTGATATTTATCTGCTGGTGAAGCAATGACTGTCTGTAATATTCACCTTTCGGCATCCCACTGACGGTTATACGCGCTTCTATCTCTCGCCGCTCTTCCAGTGTTGCCCGGAAGCATACTGTCTGGTTACGCTTTCTGTTTTTATCAAGCCCGCTCATTTGTTCATCACCTCTTCGTACTTTTCATTGATCTGTTCTGCCAGCCTAGCCTGACTGTCCGGATAAAGATGTTCATATATATTGAGTGTAGTTTCAACATCTTCATGACCCAGCCTCTGTGCAACTTCCAGCGGCATTATTTTCATATATGCCAGCATCGCTGCGTGACTGTGTCTCATATCATGAACTCGGATCTGTTTTACACCGCTCTTCTTGCATCCTCTCTCCAGTTCTTTATTCAAATAGTTTTCTCCCATTTGGAACAGCCTATCTTCATCCTCCAGGCCATATAGACTGTTAAAGTAATCTGCTATATCTTCAGCAAGGAATTCTGGTATCCCGATTTTCCTGTTGCTCTTCGGTGTTTTGGGCGGCGTGATCAAGTCCTCTTTCTTTAGCCGCGTATACGATTTTGACACAGTTATTACATTTTTCTCCAGATCGATATCACCTTTAGTAAGTGCAAGGAGCTCACCCTTTCTCATACCGGTCCAGAACAAAAGCTCAAAGGCTGTATAACTTCTTCTTTTATCCATCATGCAGTCAATGAATTGGTGATATTCATCTACCGTCCAAAACTTCATTTCGCTGGCTCTGCTCTTACCCATACTTCCTGCCTTGGTGCATGGATTTGAACCAAGGTCGTAATACTTAACGGCAAAGTTGAATATTGCTGTAAGCTGATTATTGATGGACTTAAGATATGTTTCTGCATAGCCCTGACCTATTAGTGTGTTCTGCCATTTTCTGATATCAGCAGCCTTTATAGCATTCATAGGCTTCTCTGCAAAATACGGAAGAAGTTTGTCATCTACAATATAGTGCTTATTTGTTATCGTGGTTTTTCTAAGCCGGGTACTGCAGTCCTCAAAATAGATATCCATGAAATCTTTAAACTTCATTGTCAGATCTGCCTGGCTCTTCACGAGGAATGTTCGCAGCCATTCCTCCGCTTCACGCTTCGTATCGAATCCTCTTTTGGTTGTTTTCTTTCTGTTCCCTTGCCAGTCTGTGTACCGATATTGAAGCACCCATTTGCCTGTTTTAGGATCTTTCTTTATGCTCACTGTTTTCACCTCCATCGCTTTCGAACCCGTACCAGCGCTTTTCAAAATACTTTCTAGGTAATCTGCCTGCAACTGTTATATACTCATCTGCCGCCAGTTCCGCATTAAGCGCTCTTATGATTTTGTACGCATGCGACTTTGAAACGCCTATACTTTCCGCTATTTCATCAACTGTTAAATAATTCTTCATGGTGTCACCTCCTTTTTATGTTGTTGTCTTTTCGCTACATTTTGTGTTTATATTATACGTTGTCTTTTCGCTACAGTCAAGTAGAATTTGTAGCCTTATATTTACATTATTGCTTTTTGGCTACAAATGTGGTATTATATCAATAATAACCCAACATAAACGACCAGGAGGTATGCCGATGAATATAGGCGAACAGATAAAATACATGAGAAAGAAACGCAAGATTACACAAAACCAGCTTGCTGAAATGACCGGGATCCACCCGGTCACGATTAGAAAATACGAGACTGACAGATTACAGCCGAAAAAAGAACAAGTGGATAAAATAGCCGATGCGCTGAGCGTCAGCCCACTTGCTTTTGGAGAATTCAACAGTAACGTGATCCATCTGGAGACCGAAGGAGATCTTATGGGGCTTCTTATAATGCTCTATAAATCAAAAGTCATACATATTCATTCTTCAGAAGCCGCTGATTCGGATACCGCATTCGTAGAATTCTCGCCGCTGCTCTCATACTATTTTTCACTTAAAGAAAATAAAAAATCCATCCATATGAAGGATGGTTCACTGCGTTTTGAGAATAGCGATATGCAAAAGGACTTTGTTACATGGGCGCGCCTGTATGATAAGCACATGTCAATGACCGCCTCATATACCGATAAGGCAACCACCGTTGAAAAAGATTACCTAGCCGGGAATGAAGATCAGCTGGCAATGATTGAGATGGAACTTCAGACTTCAAGTGTCTTACTTGATCACTCCAGTGATACAAAAGTTAAACTGAATGCTGATGCTGGGCATAAAAAACGACTTGATGTAATTGAGAAAAAACAAAGTAAATAATTCCTTTCGATTTTGCGTCAAACAACTAGTCACTATTGCACCTATAATCACCATTTGTACTCAAATCGTACTCAAAGCCGTAAAAATAACACCGAGAAGTGAGCATTTTCAGTCACTCTCGGTGTTATTGTCTTTATTCGAATTCTATCGTCCCCGGTGGCTTATTCGTACAGTCGTAAAAGACTCTGTTCACATGGGGCACTTCGTTGACGATCCTGGTGGTGACTTTTTCGATGAGATCCCAGGGAAGTTTGGCCGCTTCCGCCGTCATAAAATCCGATGTCTCCACTGCCCTCAGGGCTATAGCATGATCGTATGTACGGAAATCTCCCATCACTCCCACGGAGCGCACGTTGGTCAGGGCGGCAAAATACTGTCCCAGGGTGGGAGCCAGTTTTCCTCCATCGTATGATGCGACTTCTTCTCTGTATATGGCATCTGCCTCCTGGACGATCTTCACCTTTTCTTCGGTGATGTCTCCTATTATCCTTATACCCAGGCCGGGGCCGGGGAAGGGCTGGCGCATTACCAGATGCTTCGGGATGCTCAGTTCCATGCCTGCTTTTCGAACTTCATCTTTAAAAAGCATTTTCAGGGGCTCTATTATGTCCTTGAAATCCACATGTTCAGGCAGTCCGCCCACGTTGTGATGGGATTTGATGGTGGCGGAGTCTCCCGG
>JAAYYM010000317.1 GCA_012515365.1 Clostridia bacterium | reverse complement strand
CTACCATATTGTTGTATATGGTTTTCTTTCTATCAAAAGTTGAGACATCTACTAAAGATAATCTTGTATTGATTAACCTATTTCCCTCTGATTGTATGTCTACGATCTTTCTTCCTTTCATATCTGTTGGACAAGTATAATCGTAAACACCATCAAAGATTTTAATCGCTGATGCTTTTCTTTTTGTCCCTCGTGTATCAATGTCTGATATTACATTTGTTGCTGCACGATTGATAACATTTCTTATGAATGTAGATGATACATTTACAATTAGATTGCTATCTATTATTTTGTCTTTTAATGTTGTGTATAGTATTGGCATATTTTAGTATTTACTTGGTTTATAAGTCATTTCTATTTTTGAAACTATTGGTGTTTGATTTGCTCCAGATCCGAGTCCCCAGGTCAATGCAATTTTGAATCTTCTCAAGCTTGGTATCATTTTTCCATCTGTTGTTAGTCCAGGAATAGTAATTGTTCTATTTTTTGCTGTTATCGTTGATAAATTAGATATTATTGTTTTTGTAACAGTTCCGAATTCGTCTTGTATGTTCATAGTAAAATCTCTGCCACCAGTAGCATCGCCAAGAAACTTTACCCTTATTTCTGTTATCTCTACATTATCATCTAACTCAACCATAGAAGATGTGTAAATAGATGATCCATAATATCCCGAATTAACAGTATTACAATAATAATAATAATTTGATTCATCATATGAATATGAAGAAGCTAATAACGCAGACGAACCGAATGTTTTAAGCAGTCCGGAAGCAGTAGCGGCACCATAACTTTCTCCTATTATATTAAGAGATGGTTGTATTCCAAAATTATTATTATAAGAAAATATTTTTCCACCTGAAGATTCCAACCATTTAATCTCTCTACCAACTACATCAACACCTCCTCTTATTGGAATACCACCCATAAAATAAGCAACATCAACAAACTTATCTCCATCATATATTTTTAGTTTGGAGTTTTTTGTTGCATTAGCTATATCAGTTGGTCTTCCAGAAGTAAAACATCCAACAGTTCCCTGATATTCAAATGCCTCACTAACTATATTATCATCTAAATCTTCTACATCAAAAGGGTCTAAATCTAAATAATTCCAAAAGAAACATTTTACATTTCCCCTGAAAAATGCTTCTCCAGTTCCAGTTCCAGTGCTGTCATAATAAGCAAAAATACAAAGTGTTTTCGGTCTAATCTTAGCAAATGATGTTATAATATATCCCTCTGGAATTATTAAAGCTTTTTCTATAAACTTACCATCGCTATCTGCTGTATTTTTCCCATCGTATGCGTGTAAATAATTTCTATCTCCAATATATAATATATCATCATCTCCAACTATAAGTGGATGCGGATAGCCTTTTCCACCTGTTAAATATGGAGCTCCTAATGGAGTTGCTGGCGCTGTTGACATAAAATCATCATCAAATGTTGGAGTGGATATTTTCATATCACAAGTTCCAATATCCCAATCAGTTGCATCATTAAAAGAATATAAGTATCTCATAGCGGAAGTTCCACCAACTTTATGATTATATAAAACACAATCATTTCCAACTATTGTTGTGTGAGCTCCGTGTGCTATAGTATGAGGAAAACCAACCCCAGCAGAATCATTTAATAATGAATTGTTAATAATATCGTATCTGTGTATCTTTGCTCCATTTTCAATTAAATAAGCATATTTATCATTATTAAAACCATTCCTTATGAAAGAACTTAATACTATTGAAGCATTAGTTACTGCTGTTGGATTATATCCAGGACAAGCATATCCTAAAAATCTAAAAGGATTAAAGCATCTTTGTGTTGCAGCATAATTACCACCTGCTTGAGCATAATGTCCTGTTGCTGTGTATTGTGGATGAAGTCCTGCTAACCAATCTTTTCTATCCCATATTATTTTGTCTTTTGTTATTGTTGGCATTTTTACATTCTATAATGTCCATTATTTGCATACTTATAATATATTGTTACACATACTCCTGCTAAATCTGTAAGCGTTCCTGAATCTTTTAATGCTAATCTATCTCCCTCTTTCAGTATTCTTGCATCAGTTAATCCAGCATATCCAGAATAACTTATAACTGTATTTGCTGTTCCCTTTAAGTTAAAAGCTGTTTTTAGAACTCCCGATCCTGCATCTAATGCTTCTGTTCCTGTTAACTTCTCTATTTGTAATGTTACTACTCCTGCATTGCTTCCTGCTGTTGTGTGCGACTCTTTTATTTTTACTATTTCTATTGGTCTTTGTGCTATAAAAAATACTCCATAATTAGTTGCTGTTGCAGATAAAGCACCGGGTAAGCTTACCATAATCTCATTTCCATCTTTGTTTTCAAGCTGTATAAAATCTTTTGTGTTCATTTTGAATGTTTTTTAGCCAAATATGCTCTATATGCTCTTTCTGCTGATTTTCTTGTTTTATACATTGCTTTTCCTTTTCCTATTTTATATTTTTTCCCTACTTTTATTACTGGCATATTTATTT
>JAAYYM010000316.1 GCA_012515365.1 Clostridia bacterium | reverse complement strand
ATGCTCAAAACAAGATAAGATGTCATCTTTCGGTTTCTCTCTGAATCCATTAGCCTGTAGATATTCTAACACTTTTTTATAAGCATTCGGAATACGTTCAAATGCAGCTGAAAATGGGTCATATATTGTGATCACTGCATAATCAGCTGTATCTTGATCTGCCATTTCCTTTGCTTTTGACCAATGCATGTAATGATGTGCATTCATAGCAACTACAGATTGAAGATCCGGATTGCTGATGTATGATTCAAAGAAAGAAACACTTGTTTTATGATCAGAACGTGGCTGTTTGTCAGAATCATCACGTGTAAAAAACAAAATCGGCAGATTCGAGTCAAAGGTCAAGTCATGCGTTAGTTCTATATTTTCGGCAATATGGTTTGACTGATTAATTACAGTCGTATTGTTAGACATTCTGGATGCCAGAAATTTTTGGTTTTGAAGATTTTCTTTGGAATACAAAGCATTTGTATTGTCAGATATAAAATTATCCGGTGCAATCATGCATATAAGACGCATGACACCCAAATCACATAAATATCCCAGACTAGAGGATATTTGAGCCGGAGCAGCTTCTTCAAAATATTCCGTCATTCTTGGAAGCGTGCAGTCAATACCAACGACAGCTTCCACTTCCTCAGGGTATGTATTTGCATAATAAATTGCATCAAGACCCGAAACAGAATGAGCCATTAGAATATACGGTCCTTCTATTTCAGCTGACTGAAGTGCTTCTCTAAGTTCTGAAACCTCATTTTGTACAGTACGTGGGCTATCTGTCAGATCGCTCCATCCATATCCAAAAGGTTCAACTGTAACAACACGATTGTTTTTTGCTAACTGATCAGCTAATGGTTCAAAATCTAAAATAGGCGCTGTTGTGCCTAATCCTGGTAATAGTACAATGGTATGTTCACCCCTTCCCTGTACACAAAGACTCATTTCTTTGGAATCTACGGTAACCGAAGCATATGGCGATGGATATTTGTTGCTTTCATATGCACATCTGATTTTGTGAAAAGTAACATACAGAAGACCTATCATTACCAAGGAGCAAAGTATAATGAGAACTGTTCTTAACAAATGATTTAATTTTTTTCATAGATTTATTTCCCTCTTTCATTCTTAATTCGTTGCAAAAGAAGCTTATCAAAGAAAACTTGAAGGAAACTTATGCTAACCTTGAGTTTTCCTTGAGATTATGAAAAAGGGTTTTTAGATTGCGTTGATTCGTTTATAATAAAGAAGTATTAAGCAATAGAGAGAAGGGCATTGCAGATGAAAAATAAAACCATACTGATCGTAGATGATGAGATTGAAATTTTACATATGATTACGTCTATTTTTACAAATGCAGGATATAAAAATATTATCATAGCTAAGAGTGCTGAAGAAGCCTTAACATTAATGAAACAGCAGTTACCCAGTATGGTAATTACTGATGTAATGATGCCCAGAATGGACGGCTTTGAGCTACTGCAGGAAATTCGTGCAATCAGTCATATTCCCGTCATGGTGTTAACTGCAAAAAATGAAGCGGAAGACAGATTCTCAGGGTTTGAATTAGGCGCAGATGATTACCTGGCAAAACCGTTTTTGCCAAAAGAACTATTACTGCGAGTAGGAGCTATCCTAAACAGAACATATCCGGATGGAAACCGAAAAATACAGCTAAATGCTTCCATCGTAGATTTCGACCAGGCAATTGTGATAAAGGATGGACGTAAGCTCACATTGACTGCAAAAGAATTTGCAGTTTTAGAAAAACTGGCAGATAACCATGGACATATCGTAACCATGGGCGCACTATGTCAGTCAGTGTGCGGCGACATCTGGCAAGGTTACGAATCTACATTGATGACACATATTAGACATTTACGAGAAAAAATAGAAGCCGATCCATCAAATCCAAAGTCATTAATCACAGTAAAAGGATTAGGATATAAGCTGGTTGCAGAAGAATAGAGGAATGTTATGAAAGATTTTATCCGAAAATATCTGACTCGTGGGATCCATTACCGTTATTTTGCAACATACAAAGGATACTGCGAATGATATTCACTATGTAGCGAAAGAATTGATGATTGATGATCGCGAAATCATTTCCTTTTCCGATCAAGCCAAGGCATTTATGAATGAAAATCATATTTGGGCAATGTTTCTCAATAATCAGGGAAACGTGATCGCCCAACATCAATTACCTGCTCATCTAAACAAAAACTATACAATTTCTGATGTTGCAAAATTCAGCCGATGGTATTTAGATAAATATCCAGTGCTTGTACAGGTAACAGATTCCGGACTTCTTGTCCTTGGATATTCATCAGCTGATATGCTGGGAGTGACCATCACCAAGCTTTATTATGTTACGGACAACGGTTTTGTCACAGCAATTACAGGGGCAGTCATTAGTTTGTTCATTGTAAATATAATAGCACTGATTTTTTTATTCTGGAAAAACTCAAAAAGAGTGGAACATGAGGTAGAATCAGAATTTAAAAAGAAAGATGAAGCCAGAGCCCAGTGGATTAATGGAGTGACACATGATATCAGAACACCTTTATCGGTTATTATGGGGTATGCCGCACAAATAGAAGATGCTTCTGACCTTGATAATGAGCGTAAAAGGCAAGGCGCCATTATGCGAAAACAGGGGGAGCGGGTTCGAGATCTGATTATTGATCTGAATCTGGTTTCAAAACTTGAATATGCCATGCAGCCGCTAAAAATGGAATTATTAAATCCAGCAGAATTGATATGTGAAACTATCATTGATTTTATTGAAAACAGTGATCATCCATATGAAATAGAACCTGATATTCCAGAGCATTTTTCAGCTGGCATTCAAGGGGATAAAGCTCTCTTAAAGCGAATGTTGCTTAATTTGCTTAATAATAGTGTGAAACACAACAATGATGATGTGAAGATTAAAGTGTCATTGAGACAATATGAAAATATGATTTATATAGAAATTGAAGATAACGGTATAGGCATGGATTCCGGTAAAATGCAGGCATTGAATAACCTGCATTTACCGGATGCCTATGATATATACAAAGAAAATGGCGATTCTGCACATGGTGTAGGGCTTCGATTAGTCATAGATACAGTTGTGGCTCATAATGGGGTAATACATTTTGAATCTGTAAACCCGCATGGTTTAAAGGTTGTCATTTCATTCACTTTATAAGCACTTATTACTCATCAGCCTGCAAAATACAACCCTGTAAATACATCATTTGCGTCCATATTTACGTTGGTTATATTCATTTCATTTATATGGATATAGCCTTCTTTTCCGGATCCATCCTTAATACGCATCCATTCCTTGTCATCTGTTCCGGTAAAGAATACCTCCTTTTGTGCAGGCATTACAAACGTATCCGAAGTTTCATCTCTGGTGTAATACACCGGAAGATCTATCAGCAATTCATGAGCCTCACCCGGTATCATGTCACAGAACATGTCTATACTCTGATCTTCCAGCTTCCCATCGTTATAATTATACCACCAGTTGTGGTACGCACCCGCTGTCATAATCAAGTTGGTTCTTTCCGTTCCGATGACACCGCCCTCGTTTGCAAATCCATCATATCCACTAATATCAATAAATGGAATGCCGGTCACAGAACCAATACAATGCAGTGTATCGCTATAAGTAAAGAAATACGTCATACTGTAATCACTGTATCCGTAATCCAATATCGCTATCTCGAGTCCGTCAAAGTACGGAGAGATATCCGTGATGTAATAATGTTCCGTCTCCGGAATTTCCAGAAAAACATCAAAGTCTGCAAGGGAAAAATCTTTGCCATCCACCGTAATAATAGCTTCATACTCATCGGAATCCGGTGTTGTCTTAGCAATCTTACAACATACCTCAGACTCTGTTGCTTCATTGATAAACGGAATATGCAGCGTTTCTCCATAAGAAACCTTCTGTGGATAAGGTTTTTTCTTTGCAAGCACTTCCTCTTGCTCCTTAATAAGTTCTACATTCTTCTTTTCTGTCTCACTTAAATCTTTATCACCAATATCCGGACCAACCGGCTCATACCATGAACAAGCATTGAAATAATCCTGTAATGTAATGTCCTTAAATGTCTTTCCATGCCTTGCATAGATCTCATTTCTACCAATCCTCAGGTCATTGGAATTATAGGTGAATAAATCTGTCTCATCTAACAATAAAGTTTCTGACATAGGATAAATGAATTCGCGTGCATCATATCGAACACCTTCTTTGTCAATTTGAAGAGAAGCTGCCAGCTGTTCTTTGGCTTCACACAGTTTGCTGTATTCATCTACAATGCTTTGATCCTCTACTACACAAGTGACATCCGTCGGCTCAGCCATATAATACATCGTATCTGCAGTATAAGCTATATGTGTTGCACCCGGATGTGCACAAACCATTCTGTCCTCGCGGAAAAATCCATAGAGATATCCCATTCCTTCCTCTATATCATTGGATGCTTTCTGCAAAAAACCAAATCCGCCCTCATACTCTTTAACAACATATTTACCCTCCCACGCATCCGGAATCGTAACTGTGATCTCTTCCCATGTGTAGGTAGTTCCTTGTGCAGTCTTAAGATCCTCCTCTGTCAGAGTTTCCTGTTCTGTCGAAGTCTCCTGTTCTGTCTGGACTTCCTGCTCTGTTGTCGCTTCTGTTGTCGCTGCAGTTTCATCTACACGATTTTTACAACCTGTCAAACCTACGGTTAGCAATAAAACAATGGATAATAGAATACAAATTTTTCTTTTCATCTTTCTGCACCTTCCTCTCTTTCAGTACATAATAAGACATTATAATCGCAAAAAGAATCCAATCATAATGATGGCGTGATGCGCACTCATACATGCGCAGTATAATATCTAACGATATTATAGCGTACAATCCATATAATTGGCAAGATCATACAGCTGAAGCTCCAAAAAAGCAAAGAATTTTTCTTGATTTTTTTTATTTCTATATGCTATAATCTCATCTGAATTAAATAATGATACATAACGACACATGTGGTGCTTCGGCACATAAATCTGATTACGGTACTATGGAATTATTCATACTCTTTCAGATTCTCATGTGTTTTTTTTGTGTTTACATATTGATTCAACTAAAAAAGAAAAAGGAGTTACTTATTATGCCAAGAAATCAATTCCAAAGGATGGTTTTTGCCTTCCTAACCGTTGTTGTTACTGTTCATGCTTATGTTTTTTACAGTTTATATGTTGTAAATGGAACCGTATTAATGTCTGTCACAGGGCAGCACAGCGTTCTTTCAGCCATCCATGCACAAGGTGGTGTCTATATGTTCGGGCGAATGTTTCCGATCTGGGCAGTCATTTTAGTCGAATTCTGTATTGCTTTTGCATTGGAAAATTTGATGGGAAGTCCATACTCTTTCAAACTTGCCTGCAAGGTATTTGATCCGGCCAAAAATCACCCCATGCTATTTGAAACAGCTATTATTTGTGCAACTGTAGGCCTTATGTGTCCTGCTATGAGCTTAATTGCTGCCTTTCTGTATTATCCATATTATGAAGGCTTCAATATCTTTACTTTACTTGCTAACTGGCTGAAACTGGTTTGCTTTAATTTTCCATTTGCTTATTTCACCCAGCTGTTTTTTATCCAGCCATTCATTCGTACTCTGTTCAAGCTCTTGTTCAGAAAAGATATTCAGAATCGTGAGAAAGAAGCACATGCATTAGAAGCACAAGGAAAATCACTCAGACCTTCTAATGAACAGGAAACAATCGCTGATATAGCCAAGCGAGTGGCTGAAATCAGTGCCAAGATGAGAGAATTAAAGAAATAATTTTACCCGATACCAATAATCATACAGTCTCTCATAACCTAGCTTCTTATACAGACTGACTGCATTCGTATTTGACTCAACCACCTGAACATATGCTTTTCTTGCGCCATAACGATAAGCCTGATTTAACAAGGATGCACATATATCCTGTCCGTATCCCTTATGACGGTGATCCTTACTGACAATAATGTCATATAATCCTGCATAGTTATCCTCAATCACACACAAGCCACATGCTATCACCTCATGAGCATCCGAAAGTACTGCACACAACACCTGATTCATAATATGTGTCTGTACTTTCTTCGCATAAGGAATCATCTTCGGATTTACCTCATTTAATCGAAAATAATGCGACTGCCAATCCTCATGAATACCTTCTGTTACCTCAGAAGATAAACCCTCACCATATGATTCCCTTAACTCCATCGTCATAATGTTTGTCTTTGTTACAAGCTGATATCCTGCCTGCTCTAGTAGTTCATCAAGTTCTAATGACAGTGGGGAAATCCTAAATACAGTCGGCTGTTTCTGCTTAGCATATATCTCCTCACAATGACGGATTTTCTCCTCTAGCGGTATCGTAGAAGGAGCAATGATATTAACAGAATTGGCACGATTTGTGTACCCGCCTGCAAATCGTAATCGCCATTCATCATAATACAATGTGTTAAGCGATGGAAGTGCATTTAACATGACTTCCTCCAAAGTTTTAATTTCCATAACCAACGTCCTTTCTCATTCTATCTCCATGTTTTATACGTTATCATTACCGGCAGCGTATGTTCCCTTTTTCATATTATCACACAGCGTTTTAAAAACAAGTGCCACATCTTTCTTAGGTCCGTGCTCACCTGAAATCGCTATCAGGTTTGGTGCCATTCCGGCGCTACCTACGGTTGCATATTTGCAACAAACAAGTGATTTCCCCCAAACCCCCCGCTTCTGCTATAATCAAGGGAGAGTTCTCGTTGCGCAGCAATGAGATACCCTTGATACTATAATCAAGCAGAGAGTTCTCGTTGCGCAGCAATGAGATACCCTTGATACTATAATCAAGCAGAGAGTTCTCGTTGCGCAGCAATGAGATACCCTTGATATTATTCTCCATATATTACCTATTTGAAAAAAGGAGCGTGCAAAATGATATTCTCAGATAAACTACAGATCATCAGAAAATCAAAAGGAATCACACAGGAAGAACTTGCTGAGAAACTTGGTCTATCCCGTCAGGCAATTGCCAAATGGGAGAGTGGCATGACCTATCCGGATATCACGAATCTCATACAGTTAAGTGAACTATTCCACATTACAATTGACTATCTGGTAAAAGACAACGAATGCAGTAAATCACCTGTAACTACTTTGAATACTGATAAAGAAAAACTGATTGATTTCAGATTAGAAGCCATCCGGAATACCTACGCAGGATATGCAAATAACTGCGAAGCCTCCAGACCAAAGTCACACGATTACTTTTTTGAAAAAGGAAATTATCAATACTATGATACTTGGCTTGGGGGTGAAGCCTTTTCCGGTGAAGAAGCCATTTGGAAAAACGGAACTCCTGTTTATGCCATGAATTACTGCGGACGAAATCTGGATGAACGATTTAGCGGCGACTTCCTGAAAGAAGCCTTACGAAATGCCAGTCCGGAACTACCCTACAGAGGCCCGGAATTTTATCAGGCAGGAGAATACACCTATAAAACCAAGGTCATCGGAGATATTGACTGGTTTCAGGGCTATGAAGAAATTTTCTGCCAGGACATCAAAGTATACGAATGCTTTTACCATGGAGGAATATTGGCATGATTCAGGAAACAGTCATTCAGGTCAGAGACTACGTAACCAAATCTAATCTACCGGCAAGCGACTTCGTGATTAATCCCTATGTGGGATGTCCACACGGATGCAAATACTGCTATGCCTGTTTTATGAAACGCTTTACCGGACACAGTGAACCATGGGGTTCCTTTATCGATATTAAACATTGTGACAAGCCAATCAGTGCAAAACGTCTGAACGGAAAATCCGTATTTCTCTCCTCCGTGACAGACTGTTATAATCCGTTTGAAGAAAAATATGAAATTACACGAAGAATTTTAGAACAACTGGTATCCATCGATTGCGAACTTGGTATTTCCACCAAATCCAACCTCATTTTAAGAGATCTCGATTTGCTAAAGCAATGTAAAAACCTCAAAGTATCCATGTCAATAAACACTCTGGATGAGAAGTTTAGAGAAGATATGGATCACGCAAGCAGTATCCGGGAGCGCCTGAACACTCTTAAAGTTCTGCATGAGCACGGAATTTATACCGTTCTGTTTATTTCACCCATTTTCCCGGGAATAACAGATTGTCAGGAAATCTTGGAATGCTCTAAATCCTTTGTTGATGAATATTGGTTTGAAAACTTAAATTTGCGTGGCAGTTACAAGCAGACTATTTTATCCTATATCAATGATAATTATCCGAAACTAAATAGCCTCTACAAAGAAATATACACCCATGGCAATCTGTCTTATTGGAAAGATTTGTCTGTTTGGCTTGAGCATTACTGCACTGCAGGTGGCATCAAATATATCAATTATTTCTATCATGAAATGCTGGTAAAAGAGAAATTATCCACCACTTTTTTGCATTCCAAATAATACACGAATAACCGGAGTTCTTCTTACAATCTCTACAGTAAGAAATATCCCTGCCAGTGTCCCTGCTACTGTTATAAAATATATACAAATTGTATTCGAAGTCAATTTTGACAGATAGTACTGAATTAACACGATCCAGCCAAAATGAAAAATGTAGATTGGGAACGAACGCATACTCAGGAAACGGGTTACCTTATTATCCTTCTCTAAGTATTTCTTCCCAAATCCTATCCAACCTAATACGCCGCACCATTTTGCCGTTTCATGCAGTACTTCGCAGATGAATGCATCATGATTTCCCATCCATACAAAAATATATACATAAATACAGCAAGTCACAATTGTTATGATCAAAAACAGAAGACTAAATTTCTCCAATTTCTTTATAATCTCGTCCTCAGAAAACACGTAATAACCAAGTGCTACCATGGCAAAGCTTTCTCCAATACTTTTTCCGCCAAAGTTTAAAATGTAAAAAAATAGTATTGGGAAAATGACCAATAAAAACACCTGCCACATTTTCATATTGCGAAAAGTAATATTGGGTAATATTTTTCGTTGCAGCATCACTACAGCCAAAAGTAACAAAGACGCTATAAATAAGAATAACATAAACCATAAGTGTGCAGGTGTAAACTTTCCATCATATCCGGTTAAGTCACCTATCGTTCCCAGAAAGACCGTATAGTGATAAAATAAATTTCCTTTATACCCAAACCAATAACAATCCGCAAAATATGTCATAAGTGCAACTACTGATAAAACTCCGCTTAAAAGCGGCACTAATAGTTTTTTCACTCATTCCATTAAAAATTGTGTATAACTTCTTTTTCTTAATGCAAAATTCATACTCATTCCAGCCAAAACAAATAAGAGTGGCATATAGTATGGGCATACAAAAATCACAAAAGACGACAAGAACTTATCTGTACCAAACCATATGTAATTGCTCTCCCAAGTATTCCATGCCATCGCTGTGTGAAAAGGAATCAATATAAGTATGCAGATCCATCTTAAATTATCTATATAATGCTGTCGTTTCATAACATGCCCCCATATCCTTATCTGCCTAAGCCAGTAACTCATTGAGAATGATTATGTCAATCATAAAATATGCCCGAAACCTAGTTTTTTGCTACGTTTCGAGCTATGAACACCTTGAAATCATTTCTTATTCTGCTGTCTTTTTTTCAAAATCAAAATGATAAAACTTTTCTCCATGATTAATTCTCAGTGTACCTTTTTTCATATAAATTGCTACTATGCAGCAATTCTCATCCTTCTCATTATTGGCCATATCATACCATTCTTTAAAAGCACTGCGTAATTTGTTTCTTATTTCAGCATTACATGGTTGCAATACCCAGCCCAGATTCTTCCCGATTCCACTAGCAAAGAAATCTTCAAAATGGACAGCAATAGATACTTCTCCATTTGCTTCAATTTGTTTCACCTTATTGCTCTTTGCATATGTAATAATGTAGAAAACACCGTCTTCATATAATGCATCTACATCTCGAACACAAGGTTTGGGACTCCCGGCTTCATTACATTCAAGTGATATGGTAGCAAGTGCAATCACGTTATCCTTTCCATTTCCAAATTTGTCATTAAGCAGCTTTAATCCTTCTTCGTATTTACCCATGCTCAGTCTCCTTCATAGTTTCTACTATATTGCAACGCAACCTTTATGTACTTATTTATTTTAGTAAAATTATAACATGGGTTTACATACACATCCATATGTTTTGATTGCTATCGTTCATTGCTATCGTTTATTTACTCTTTCAAAGTAATTAATCAAAACATTTTTAATATGTTGGTAGCGTCTTGCATGCGGTAATAATGGTTCCAATAATTGTATTTGTCTTCCCTGTTCCCGGAGGTCCCTGTACATAAGTCAATGGATTTTTAGTTGCATTGTGAATTGCCAACAGTTGATCAATATTAATTTTTTTATTTAGTAAAATAATCGGATAATCTTTCTTTCGTATGGGCGGCTTTACAAGTTCACCAAAAAAAGCTTTAATGGGTATTGTTACTTGATCCTCTTCAAACATTTTGGTGATTGCTGCATATTCTGTTGTCAGATCAATCACTAAATTTCTTGCCAATGCAATCATATAAGGCATATCGTCTACCTGATATATGCCTCTGTTTGAATTCATAATTTGGTCTTTGATTTGTTCCAGATTCTCATCGAAATGAGTTAATAATTCATAATCGTCTGCGTCAAGAAATTTGCGAATGCTTTCCTTTTTCCCATCAATTGTAAATTCCGTGCAGATTGTAACTTCCTCATCAGCAACCAATCGCTTCGCTTTCACATCAAGCCGAAGACCTCGATATGCCAAAACATATAGTCCTTTCTTCATGTGCACACTCAATACATTTAAGCAAAGCTGTTTCATCGAAACACCTATTGAACCCTTTTTAGTTGCCAGATTGGACTGAAAACTATGCACAATTTCCTGATACTGTTCAGGAGATAAATTGTATGCTCCCTCACTAATACTATCTCCGTCAAAATGCTTAAGCAATGCATATTCACATTGATATGGTGTTGTATTCAATTTATTGCAATCCATAAGATAACTTAGTATTTTCAAATTTGGAATACTGTAAAAAAAGGAATTGTACTTGTCAGGATGAGTACTAATATCATCCTTAAGCTGATTCGGAACCTCATAGTAAGTCTCTTCTACCAAGACAGAAGAGCGAATAGAATCTACAAATAT
>JAAYYM010000315.1 GCA_012515365.1 Clostridia bacterium | reverse complement strand
TTGTATCAATGGATGAAGTGGCTTCATCCAGGATTAACATCGGTGGCTGACACAACATAAGTCTCGTAATACATAAAAGCTGTTTCTGTCCCTGTGACAGACTGCCTCCATCCTCCGTAATCATAGTTTGATAGCCCTGCGGCAGATGCTTGATAAAGCTATGTGCATGTGACTTTTTAGCCGCTTCTATAATCTCATCGTCGGTAGCATCTTTTTTCCCAAGTATAATATTGTCCTTGATGGTGCCTTCTCTTAACCACGTTTCCTGCAATACCATTCCAAATGATTTTCTCAGACTGTTTCTTTTGATCTGATAAACCGAATTACCGTCTAGTAAAATATCTCCTGCATTTACATCATAAAAACGCATCAGCAGATTGATCAGTGTTGTTTTGCCACATCCTGTAGGTCCGACAATGGCAATCCTCTGCCCCTTATTAACATTGAGACTGAAATTTTGAATCAGCTTCTGTCCTTCTTTATAAGCAAAGGATATGTTCTTAAGCTCTATTTCTCCATTGACAGACTGTAATTCCAGAGCTGTATCTGCGTCCGGCTTCTGAGGTTCCTCCTCGATTAGTTCAAATAATCTGGCTGCGCATGCCAATGCATTTTGTAATTCTGTAATGACACTCGAAATCTCATTAAACGGTTTGGTATATTGATTTGCATAACTTAAGAAAAAGGATAGACCGCCGACTGTAATCATCCCATGGATAGCGGCAAAGGCCCCTGTTGCTCCTACCGCAGCATAAACCAGATTATTGATAAATCTGGTGCCGGGATTGGTTATAGAAGAATAAAAAATAGCCTTTAGTGAATATTGTTCCAATCTTAAATTGATTTCATCAAATTTCTTTAACGAAGCCTTTTCTCGTCCAAATGCTTTAACAATTTTCTGATTTCCAATCATTTCATCAATATATGCTGTCTGTTCCCCTCGTGTTTCCGATTGCTTACGGAACATATGATACGTATGCTTTGCCACAAAGTTTGCAACAAATAATGAAAGCGGTGTCATAACAACCACAAGTAAAGCGATCCATGCATTAATACGAAGCATAAAATACAGCGTCATCAAAATGGTTACGATACCTGTAAATAATTGTGTGAATCCCATCAGCAGACCATCTGCAAACTGATCCGCGTCAGCTATTACGCGACTCACCAGTTCTCCGCTGGAATGAGAATCTATATATTTAAGAGGGACTATTTCCAACTTTCTAAATGCCTGATTTCTTACATCTCTTACCACATGATACACGATTTTATTGTTGATGATATTCATAATCCACTGCAGAATTCCTGTCGTAATGGCTAATATCACAATCTTAATAAGGAGTTTGATGATTTCTTCAAAATCTACCATTCCGGGAGCCACAATATGATCAATCCCTTCTCCTATCAGAATCGGAATATAGAGCGTCAAAACAACAGTTCCTACAGCAAAAACCAGAGACAACAGAAATAGAATTTTGTATGAACCTATATAGAATAAAATTTTCTTGATATTTTGATTGTTTTTTCCCATTTGATCAGTCCTTTATGATACCTTATATTGTGAATCGTAGATTTCTTTATAAATCGGGCAGTGCTTAAGCAGTTCCTCATGTGTCCCAATGCCATCTATCCTGCCATCTTCCAAAACAATAATCTGATCGGCTGATTTTAAAGAAGAAGTACGCTGCGATACAATAATGGTAGTCGGACGTTTTGGCATATTTGCAATGGCACGTCTCATTGCCGCATCAGTGGCATAATCAAGCGCTGATGAACTGTCGTCTAAGATCAGTACTGCCGGATTCTTAACCAGTGCTCTGGCGATCGTCAGACGTTGTCTTTGTCCTCCTGACAGATTACTGCCTCCCTGTTCGATCAGATAGTCAAGACCACCTTCTTTTTCTAATACAAACGCATCAGCCTGTGCATAACAAAGTGCTTTCATCAAATCATCATCACTTGCCTGCTCATTCCCCCATAACAGATTCTCACGTATGGTTCCTTTAAATAGAACCGCTTTCTGGGGTACAATTCCGATTTGTTCCCGCAAATATTCGGTTGGGTATTGCTCAATACAATATCGGTCAATCAGTATCTTACCGTTCTTGGCCTGATAAAATCCGCACAGCAGATTGATCACTGTTGATTTACCTGCACCGGTTCCTCCGATGATCCCTAATGTCTGTCCCGCTTCTATCTTAAAGTTTAGATCTGTCAGTACCATATCCTCTTCTTCATGATAATAAAAAGATACATGTGAAAACTCAATTTCGCCTTTCATTTTCGTAGCAGGTTTTATTAGAGCCAGCGCATTATGATTTACGTTTGGAGTAATATCAAGCAATGACTGAATGCGGTTACCAGATGCAATTGCCTTTGTAATATTTATAATCAGATTAGCTAATTTGATCAATTCGATCAGAATTTGCGACATATAGCTATACAGTGCAACAACTGCTCCCTGTGTAATCATTCCGGAATCAACACGTAATGCACCTACATATAAAAGTACGACAATTGCAAAATTGATCACAATATATGTGACTGGATTCATAAAGCCTGAAATTCTGCCTACAAACTTTTGTATTTGTGTTAACTCATCATTTCGATCTGTGAATTCTTCAATTTCATCCTTCTCTTTACAAAATGCCCTGATTACTCTGACACCAATCAAATTTTCTCGTGTAATTTCAAGGACATGTTCCAGCTTAGTCTGAACATGTTTATATAAAGGAATACTAATCTTAATAATGAGAAAAACAATCACAGACAGAACCGGAATCGTAACCGCAAATACAAGTGCTGACCTGACATCAATAAAAAATGCCATAATCATTGCACCAAATACAACAAATGGAGATCGAAGCAGCAGACGCAGTGTTAGATTAATCCCATTCTGTACCTGATTCATATCACTTGTCATTCTGACAATCATGGTATCTGTACCAATGCGATCTATATCGTCATAAGAAAGGCTTCCAATATGTTCAAACAAAATATGACGTACCTTTTTTGAAAATCCCACTGCTGCTTTTGCAGCAAAAAACTGTGCTGTAATAGAACATACCAATCCAACAAGCGCAAGTAATACCAGCACACCAGCCATTTTTATAATCATCTGCTGATTGGATTTTTCTATACCTTGATCGATCATAATCGCCATGATCATTGGTACGATTAATTCAAAAGTAGCCTCCAACAGCTTAAAGAGTGGGCCTAGAATGCTCTCTTTGCGATATTCTTTTAAATAAACCAATAATTTTTTCATCTGATCATTATACCCCAATTTAAAAAGGTTCATCCAGTCTGATGAACCCTTTCAAGTATTATCCTTTAATTAGTTCGGAAAGAAGTACCGGAACTTTTTCTTCCATATTTTCTTCTGTAAACTGACATGTACCAACTGCCTTATGACCGCCTCCGCCGTATTTAAGCATCAAACTTCCTACGTTAAGGGTAGCTGTACGGTTTAAAACACTATATCCGACTGCCACTGAACATCCTGCTCCGCCCTTTCCACTGACGATCCATGCAGATATATTCTGCTCCGGGTACATGCTGTAGATCATGAAACGATTACCTGAATAAATCGGATTAACACCACGAAGATCAGAAATGATCACATCTCCTTCTACACGTGTATACCGACGTACCATCTCCTTAAATTTCTCAGCTTGATCAAAATACACGTCTATACGCTCTTTCACATCCGGCATCGCTAAGATTTCTTCTGTAGACATCGTTCTGCACGCATCGATCAGACGCTCCATTAACTGATAATTTGAGATTGTGAAGTTTCTCCATCTTCCAAGACCTGTCCTCGGATCCATTAAAAATCCAATTAAAATCCATCCCTTTGGGTTTTGTACTTCATCAATTGTCAGATTACCTGAATCTACTTTATCTACTGCCTCCATCAACTCACCAAACTGAGGGAAACGCTCTTCACCACCATAATACTCATAAATAATTCGTGCACAGGATGGTGTAATCCTGCTTTCACCTTTATACTTACCATCCAGTTCATTTCGTTCCTGCTCACTTGAATGATGATCGAACCAAAGTCCACACCCCGGAACATATGGTACATTTGCAAGACAATCATCTTCTGTTATTTCAACAAGACCATCCTGCAGATCCTTTGGATGTGCGAACTGCCAGTGATCAATAATTCCAGCCTCTTTCAGCAGCGCTCCGCATGCTAATCCATCAAAATCCGAACGTGTAACTAATCTCATGAAGACTCCTCCTAAAACGCTATTATCAATAGAACTGATTTTCTATTATAGTATGGCATAACTATTCCGAAAAATCAATCCTTGAGTGTGGAATCTGCTCCCTGTGGAAGGATCGCAGCAAGTATAATACCTACAAATGCAGCAAGTGCCATACCTGAGATTGTAACAGTCTGTGTAATCGGGATGCTGTCACATCCAATTCCCAAAACAAGGATTAACGCTGTGATCATTAAGTTCTTACTGTTTGCATAATTCAGTTTTGCATTGATCAGGATTCTAACACCAACAGCTGAAATCATACCATATAATACAATGCTGATGGCTCCTGTCACTGCTGCTGGAATACTTGCTATAAAACCGCCTACTTTTCCAAACAAACCAAGAAAGATTGCAAAACATGCTGCAATACGAATGATTGCAGGATCATAATTCTTTGTAACTGCAAGAACACCTGTATTCTCGCCATATGTTGTATTAGCCGGTCCACCCAAAAGTCCGGCAAATGCTGTAGCAACACCATCTCCAAGTACAGTTCTGTGGATACCCGGATCAATCATAAAGTTTTTACCACACACTGCCCCATTTGTCGTGATGTCTCCAACATGTTCAATAAATGTCACCAGTGCGATCGGTGCAATTGCAAGGATTGCATCTGCTCTGAATGTCGGCATCGTCAAAACCTGGCTCATGACATTTTGATCCATAAAAGAGAAGAAATGAGCGGATGATACTCTTGAAAAATCGCACAATCCAAGTGGAATACAAGCGATGAATCCGGCAATGATTGCAAATAAGATCGGCATCAAATTAAAGATCCCCTTTGCAAAAATGGAAATCAAAATAATTGTCGCCAGAACAATCACTGTCACAATAAAATATTTGATTTGGAATATACCGCTTCCCCCTGTAAATGCATTACTGATTGCTGATGAGCTAAGTCTTAATCCAATGATGATGATGACCGGTCCTGTAACAACCGGAGGCAATAACTGATTAACCTTTTCATAACCAATAAACTTAATTAATAAAGATAACAGCATGTAGATAGTTCCGGCAACGATCAACGCTCCCTTTACTGCTGCAAGCTTTTCTAAAAAATCCGGGCTTCCCATTCTGGAATTGCCGATCACGGCTATAATACCTCCCATAAAAGCAAAGCTTGAGCCCAAAAAAACAGGAACCTTTTTCTTCGTAATCCAGTGAAAAAGAAGTGTTCCCAGTCCTGCACAAAACAATGTAATTGCAGTATCCATTCCGGTTAATGCCGGTACCAGAACCGTGGCACCAAACATTGCTAATGTATGCTGGATACCTAAAATGATTTTCTGGCTTGTAGTTTTTTGTACCATTCTCTATCTCCTCCTGATCATGTTTTTTCCTCAAAAAAAGACTGGTTCAATATGGATTTGAATCAGTCCTTTTCCTGAGTCACCTCTAAGAAATATTTTATTGCACATAACACAAAAACACAAGTATTTTTTCATATTTATATTTACTAGTTCATAATTCTGCCAAACACTTTTATAACAGCTTCCTGTTTCTTAATTAAAACAATAATGAGTACCCAGAGTACCAAAATTGAAATGATACTAAACAGATAGTCACCAGACAGGAGAAAATGTCCCGCCATACAGGAAATAACGATTGGAAGAAAGCTTCCGAGTGCAACTGATATCGTGAAGTTTTTCTTTGTCAGCTCTGTATTGGCTGCCAAATAGGGAATCATACCGTTGGGAACTGCAGGCATCAGACATCCCAGCATCACAACAAATGCCGGATTGATTTTTTTCATCTTATCCTCCATCCATTGATTGCTTAACTTAATATGTGATTTTTCAAAAAAGGAGGTGCCTAAACGACGTGCCACACAAAAAACCACAATATTTGCTGTCACATAACCAAAATAACATAATATGGTTGCCTTTACTGCCCCATAAACTGCACCTGCCGCGATTTGAATCGGCATTCCCGGGATAAAAACGGAAAGCACCTGTATAAATTGAAGTAATACGACACAAAGCATTCCATCCCATGTGCCAATTGAATTCAGATACTCCGCAATCTGTTTGTCATTTCCACTTTTCAAAACCTTAATAAGACCTGGAAGCATAGAGCCAAAGGATTGATACAGTAAAAAACATACCAGTACAATGATCACTATGATTATAACAGCCTTTACACTTTTTTCCTTCAAACATATCTCCTCTCACATCCACATATGCCTTCTGACTAATATTAATAGTTTACATCAAACTATAAAGTTGGTCAACAAAAGCCCCTGTGATTGTGAGATCAGTACTCTAACATATTCTCAATAAAAATACCATATCCCTTTTTAGGATCATTCACTAAAACATGGGTTACTGCGCCTATAATCTTGCCATTTTGAAGGATCGGACTTCCTGACATTCCTTGCACGATGCCTCCTGTTATATCCAGTAATTCCTGATCTGTTACCTCAAAACTAATGCCTCTGTTCACACATTCCGGCATCATATCCACCTTTTTAATTTCGATATCATATTCTTTTCTCTGATCATCCATAACACATACGATCTGAGCCTCTCCTATTTCAATTTCCTGCTTAAATCCAATTGGAACAACAGGTTCTGTAATGCTTTTGGTCAATCTGTCATTTCCAATTCCAAAGATTCCTTTCCCAGTATTCATAGTAATTTCTCCAAGGACATTCTCCTCCATATAATCTATGATTCCGGTTAATTCTCCAGGGGTACCCTTTTTTCCTTTTACAATTGCTAAAATATCTGTATCATACAATGTTCCGTGATTAACTTCCATAAGCTCTGTCGTGTCTACATCATTAATCCCATGACCCAGCGCGCCAAATTTTTTATCTTCATTTACAAAAGTCAATGTACCGATCCCCTGAATGTTATCACGTACCCAGACACCAATCTGATATTCGGATTCCGAAGATTGTACAGGCATAATGTGAATCTGTTTTTTTTCATTATTCCTTCTGATATCAAGAAGAATTTCTTTCCCTTTACTTTGATTGACACCATCGATTAGTTCTTTTTTCTTTTCAATCGGCTCGCCGTTGATGCATTCTATATAGTCACCTTTCTCAAGCATTCCATCAGCAGGAAAATACTCCTCTCCATCGATACCATTGACACTTCCGGTTCCAATCACCAATACGCCATCTGTTTCTGCATAAATACCAACCGGAATGCCCGCCGGAATCAAATTGATTTCGTCAATCACATAAAATTCAACGTGTTTAACAGGAATCACCCCAAAAAGACGACAGTCAATTGTATAATCTCCGGTCTGTGAAGTCAAAAACGTAACCGGAGAATTCAGATTGACCGAAATATGTTTTTCGGGATACTTCATTTCTTGAAAATTTATTGCACTGACTGACTCTGATCCTGTTCTCTGATAGATGGTTCCAACAACCGGTACATTTAAATTGAGCTGATCCTCCCCCGCCTTGATCATCAACTCATCCGGAATTGCATTTGCCGTATTATAAAAGACCATTCCTGCAAGAAAAAGTATCATCATGATACATACTACAATCAGAAACTTTCTGTATATTCTTAATTTCCTGTTCATATCGTCCACCATATCTTTCCGAAGTTTCAATTAGATGATAAAAAAAGAAGGTTTACAACACTTAGGTTGTAATACCTTCTTATTATGTGATCATTCAGTCAATTTTATGATAACATCTCATGCTGAAGTCGCTTGGTCTGATCTGCCATTTTCTTCATCTCTTGTGCATTATTCAAAACCGTATCTGTGATTTCCACACCGCCGAGCATGCGTGCAAGCTCATATTTCATTTCTTCATCACTTAGCTTCTTTACACGCGTATGTGTATGTGAATCAATCACCTCTTTTTGGATTTCAAAATGAGCGTCTGCCATAGATGCAATCTGAGGCAGATGAGTCACACAGATCACCTGATGACCGGTCGACAGCAATGCAAGCTTCTCCGATACCTTTTGCGCTGTTCTTCCGCTGATTCCGGTATCAATCTCATCAAAAATCAAGGTTTCCGTTTCATCATTATCTGCAAGCACCGTCTTGACTGCAAGCATAATCCTCGACAGCTCTCCTCCTGATGCTACATGCTCAAGCGGCTTTGGCGTCTCACCCGGATTTGTAGAAATCAGAAATTCAATCTCATCAAATCCATGCACATGAATCTGACTCTCATCCTTTTTTATTTCAATCACGAAATTTGCTTCAAGAAAATTAAGCTCCATCAACGCATCAATCAATCGTTGTTCTAAGATCTTTGCCTGTTCATTTCTCAGCGCTGATACCTTTTCACAGGCAGAAACAAGTTTTTCAAATGCATGTTTTTCATCAACAGATAATTGTTCTACATATTCATGATAGTTCAAAAGTTTTTCAAGCTTTGCCTTCTGCTCTTCCATATACTGATGGATGTCCGCAACAGAATCTCCATACTTATCTTTCAAATGATTAATCAGATTGAGGCGTTCCTCGATCTGTGCAAACTCACCTGCTTCAAACTGTGCATCATCCATATAAGAATTGACAGAACGATTAAAATCATTCAACATACCTTCGATTTCATAAAGCTGCTCCTGCAATGATTGAAGTTCATCATCATAATCAACAACACTTCTCATTTCACGAACTGCACGTCCTACAGCTTCACCCGCACCCTCTCCCTGTTCATAACCGGTATTGGTATGCACATACTGCATGACCTCCATAATCTTCTTACTATTCTTCATCTTCTGATAGCGTTGTTCTAACAGAAGATCTTCCTGCTCTGTAAGATCTGCCTGTTCGATTTCCTCTATTTCAAATGAAATCAGTTCGATTTCTTTTTCACGTCCGTTGGCAAGCAATTGCGCTTCATCCAGCTCTTTCTTTATCGTCTGGTGTGCATAATAAGCTGTTTTCAATTCTTCCTTTAGCATGACCATCTGATCTGCACAAAATGCATCCAGTATCTCACGATGTTTCTTCTTCTGCAGTAAAGTCTGGTGCTCATGCTGTCCATGTATATCGATTAGTTTCATGCCAACCTGCTGCAGTTTTGATGCCTGCACCGTTTCACCGTTAATCTTGCATACACTTCGCCCATTCATAATTTTTCTCTGTAGTATAATTTCTTCCTCTACAGGGATATCCAGTTCATCAAGCAATTCAAAATGAGAAGCATCCTTAGGAATAAACACTAATTCTGATAGTGCATACTGAGACTCTTCACGCACAATGTCTTTTGCGATTTTACCACCTAATGCCAGATGAAGGGAATCAATGATAATAGATTTTCCTGCACCGGTTTCTCCAGACAGAATATTAAGACCCTTTTCAAATTCAATCTCTGCTTCATCAATTAAAGCAAGATTCTTTACATGTAGACTTGCCAGCATTTTGTATCTCCTCGTTCTCTCATTACCGAAGTGCTCTGATCTTAGTCATGACACTATGTGTATCCGCTACACTTCTGACTGCACACATCACAGTATCATCACCTGCTATACAGCCAACGATTTCATGAAACCCTAAGGCGTCTATTGCAGCTGCAACTGCCATTGCCATACCAGACACTGTTTTAATAACCAAAATATTTTGCGCCATATCCATCGAAACAAATCCATCTTTCAGTACACGAATATATTTTTCAGAAAGCTCCTCGCCACGTTGTTCGGAAAAAGTATATTTCTGTTTTCCTGATGAGGACAGCATCTTTGACAGTTTCAGCTGTCTGATATCACGAGATACCGTTGCCTGTGTGACTTTAAATCCTGCATCGCTTAGTTTTCCTGCAAGCTCTTCCTGTGTTTCAATTTCATATTGATTGATCAGCTCAATGATTTTTGCGTGTCTGTTATTCTTCATGATTCCCCCGTTTATTCCATGTCTGTCAGTTTGCGTCTTAATACATCCAGGAAGTTTTCCTTACTCATCTTAATAATCCTGGTATGTTCTTTTGCTTTTGTAATCTGTACATAATCACCTGTCTGAAGCTTTGTCACAGAAGCGCCATCAAAGTATACTTCAGCTGTTTCCTTTGATTCACGACGTCCCTCACCAATCACAACCTTAATATCATCCTCAGGTGAAAGAATAATGCTTCTTGCATTCAGTGTATGTGCATTGACTGGAGTCAGTACGACTACAGAAGAGCCTGGTTCTACGATCGGACCTCCGGCAGAAAGATTATAGCCGGTTGACCCTGTCGGTGTCGAAACAATGATTCCATCAGCTCCATATGTCTTTAAAAGCCTGTCATTTACAAATATATGAAGTGTCATTAGTCTCAATGGACCGGATCTGGTAATGACAACATCATTCAGTGCGAATTGCTTTTTCACAGGCATTTTGTCTACATACGGAATCCCATACAGCATCATTCGCTCTTCGATCTTAAAATCATCTTTCATCAGTCGGTCAAGCGTCGGAATAATGGCATCCTTTTCAATTTCAGCAAGATACCCCAGCTTTCCCAGATTCACACCAATGACAGCGCATTCTCTTTTTGCAACATCATGGGCTACCTGAATCAATGTTCCATCACCGCCAAGTGTGATGACACATTCCGTATCAGACGGCAGCTCATAATCATCAATATGTATGATGCCATCATGTTCACTCGGTTTATGATTATTATGAATCGTGCAGGAACAGCCCTTGCTAATCAAATAATCGCATATTTGATTTGTGATTTTTAAATCAGGATCCTTTGAACGATTCGTCATCAAGAAATAATGTTTCATGAATCTCCTCCTGTGAGCAGAGAATGATGAGCCTGCTCTACCGCCTCTTTGATTTTGACATCAGATACCAGCGGCTCGTTTATCCTGCATTTTTGCAATAAAAGCAGATATTCTATATTTCCTTCTGGTCCCTTGATGGGCGAATAATCAAGATCAAGAACTGCAAATCCGGTTTCTGATGCAAATGTAACAATTTTCTTGATTACCTCTTCATGTACAAAAGGATCTCTGACGACACCTTTTTTTCCTACTTTTTCTCTTCCGGCTTCGAATTGTGGTTTGATCAGGCATACCATTTTAGCCTGTTCTTTCAATAGCAGATAAGCAGGTGGAAGAATTTTAGTCAATGAAATAAACGACACATCTGTGGCTGCGAATTCAATCTGTTCAGGTACTTGTTCGTTGGTCACATAGCGAAAATTCGTTTTTTCCATACAAATCACGCGTTCATCCTGACGAAGCTTCCATGCAAATTGACCATGTCCGACATCAATTGCATATACCTTTTTAGCTCCGTTTTGCAACATGCAGTCCGTAAATCCACCTGTAGAAGCGCCAATATCCAGACATATGTTATCTGTCAAAACAAGCTCAAACGTTTCGACAGCTTTTTCAAGCTTTAGTCCACCTCTGCTTACATATCGGAGAGACGGTCCCTTCACTTCGATCTGCAGCTGTTCCTCTTCAAACATTGCACCTGCTTTATCTTCACGCTGCCCTTTGATAAATACGTTACCGGACATAATAACTGCTTTGGCTTTCTCTCTCGATTCTGCTAATCCTCTTTTTACAAGAAGCACATCTAACCGTTCCTTCATAAGCCTACATGCTCCTGTATAATACGTTTTAAAATTGTTTCTTCATCAATACCCACTTCTTTTTTCAATACCTCTACATTTCCATGCTCTACGTATTCATCAGGAAGTGCAATGATTACAACCTTAATATCCAATTTCTTTTCCTGACAGTAATCCCGTACATGCTCTCCATAACCGCCACACTTAACATTCTCTTCCAGTGTCACGAACGCCTTATGTGTGCCTGCTAATTCCTGCAATGCTTCCTCATCAATCGGTTTCACAAAACGTGCATTGATCAGGCTACAGGATAATCCTCGTTCTTTTAAATCTTTCCTTACCTGAACTGCTGTTTTTACCATACTTCCTACTGCAAATAATGCAATATCTTCTTCCTCATACAGCACTTCACTTTTCCCATACACAATCGGTGCTCTGAATTCTTTTAGTTCATCATAAGCCTCTCCACGTGGATAACGAATTGCAACCGGCGCAGGAAAGCGAACCGCATACTTCATCATATCAGATAATTCCCATTTATTTTTTGGTGCCATAATATGCATATTCGGAATTGATGATAAGAAAGAAAGATCAAATACACCCTGATGTGTTTCTCCGTCACTTCCCACCAAACCTGCTCTGTCAATTGCAAATACAACCGGAAGATTCTGAATACATACATCATGCAGCACCTGATCATACGCTCTTTGTAAGAACGACGAATAAACTGCAACAATCGGTCTAAGACCTCCCGCTGCAAGACCTGCTGCAAATGTTACCGCATGTTCTTCTGCAATTCCAACATCAAAAAACCGTTCCGGATACATATTGGAAAAACGCTTTAGTCCGGTTCCGTCAGGCATAGCAGCTGTAATTGCTACCACTTCCGGATTTCTCGCACCTAGTTTTGTCATAACTGTTGAGAAAACATCTGTATAATTCGCCTTTACTCTTTTTTTAGTCGGAAGTCCTGTTTCGATTTCAAATGGCTCTGCGCCATGGAATCTTGCCGGATGACGTTCCGCAGGCAGATAACCATTTCCTTTTTTCGTGATCACATGTACCAAAACTGCTTTATCAAATTTTCTTGCTTCTCGCAAAACCTTACTAAGTGCCTCTATATTATGTCCATCTACAGGTCCGAGATAAGTGATCCCCATATCTTCAAAAAACATTCCGGGAACAATCAGCTGTTTAAAACCACTTTTATACTTCTTAAGAGTATCTACAACAGCATCACCATATTTAGGTATTTTCAAAAGTCCATGTTCTAGTCCTACCTTAAAATCTTTATAGGAATCTGCCGTACGAATGCTTTGAAGATATTTAGATACGCCTCCGACATTCTCAGCGATAGACATATTATTATCATTTAATACAATAATGAAATTCGTATCAAGTCTGGAAGCATTATTCAATGCCTCGTATGCCATCCCGCCGGTCAGTGCACCATCTCCGATTACAGAAACAACTGAAAAGTCTTCTCCCTTAATGTCTCTTGCCTTTACCAGACCTAAGCCTGCTGAAATAGACGTGGAACTATGTCCTGTGTCAAATGAATCACAAGGACTTTCTTTTCTTTTGGGGAAACCACTCATACCGCCATATTTTCGTAATACATCGAATCCGTCTCTTCTTCCGGTCAAAAGCTTATGCGTATATGACTGGTGTCCGACATCCCATATGATTTTATCTGTAGGCAGATCAAACACAAGATGCATCGCCATCGTAAGCTCGACAGCACCCAGATTAGAACCAAGATGACCACCGGAAACACTAATCTTTTCCACTAGAAATTGTCTAATTTCCTTTGCCAGATCTTCCTGATCTTCTTTACTGATTTTCTTAATGTCATTGACTTCGTTGATTTGTTCTAAAAACATTTTTCATTCCGTCCTTACTCCGTGAATCTTTATTATTTTTCACGGGTTATCATAGAATCCACTAACTCTGTCAGATATTCATTCTGTGTATCAAAGGAGTTTAAAATCATTTCTGCCTCTTTTGAATAAGTAACAACATCTTTCTTTGCCTGTGAAAGGCCCTTTAATGTCACATAGGTTACCTTGTCATTTTTTTCATCGCTTCCAATTGGTTTTCCTAATACTTCCATCGAAGAAGTTACATCCAGAATATCATCCTGTATTTGAAATGCAAGACCTATATCGAGTGCACATTTTGTAATTGCTTCGATTTCCTGCTCAGTAGCACCTGCAAGGATTGCTCCGATCTCCATAGCAGCCTGAATCAGCGCACTCGTCTTACAGCTATGTATAAAAATCAACTGCTCTTCCTGTATCCGGTTTCCCTTTTTCTCTGATTCAACATCTACGGTCTGACCGCCAATCATACCATAAATACCAGCTCTCTTAGCCAAAACTGAGAGTGCTTTACCTACATTTCTATTATCCGGCTCTATTGCAAACGCCTTTGTAGCTGTTTCAAAGGCATAATTAAGCAGTCCGTCTCCAGCCAGAATTGCCATCGCTTCTCCATATACGATATGCGTCGTTTTTCTTCCACGTCTGTATTCATCATTGTCCATTGCCGGTAAATCATCATGAATCAGAGAATAATTATGGATCATTTCAATAGCAGCCATGAATGGCTCAATCACAGAAGATTTGCCACCAAACATCTGATAGGTTTCTAGCATCAGAAGCGGGCGAATCCGTTTGCCACCTGCATGAATGCTGTAATTCATGGCTTCGATCACTGTTTTCTGATAGCCCTCTTCCTTTGGCAGATAGGACGATATGATTGTTTCGATCTGATTCACTTTTTCTTTGGTTAATTGTTCAAATGACATCCTGTTCATCCTCATTATTCATCATTAATATTTCTTTTTCCACTTTATCTATTTTCTCACTGCAGAATTTAAGCAGCTCCATTCCATCACGATAAACCTTAAATGAATCATCAAGTGTAATATCCTGGGATTCAAGTTCCTTTAAATCCTCTTCTATGATTGAAAAGGCTTGTTCTAAAGTCATATCTTCATTTACAATACTCATCCATTCATCTCCTCACAGGAATAATCTGTTCCACACATGCACTTAACTCACCGTCATTTAATTGTACCTTGATCATATCTCCGACCTTCGTATCTGAAATTCCTTTAATTGGCTTTCCCTCATATGTTTCTATATAAGATAACCCTTGCTTCAGCTTTTCCAGAGGGGACATTCCCTTCATTCGTTCGATATAAATCTCCAGCTGATGTTTTTTAGTATTCAAAATCTGATTCATCAACTGCTTCATTTGATCAGACAGCTCGTCTCTATACAACTGTTTTTCGCGTACCTGACTCATCGGACTCATATAATTAAGTTTTAACTGGTAACGCTCTAAACGTTCTTTGATACGACTTATTTTATCATAAAATGCTCGATTAAGTTTTTCATGGTATTCCAGTTTTCTAAGCTCCAGCTCTTCATAAGAAAACACTGCAAGTTCTGCAGCAGCCGATGGTGTTGGAGCTCTAAGATCAGCGACATAATCAGCTATTGTTGTATCTGTCTCATGACCAACAGCTGAAATGACCGGCACCTCTGAATCAAAAATAGCTCTGGCAACCAATTCTTCGTTGAATGCCCAAAGATCCTCGATCGATCCTCCACCTCTTCCCACGATCATAACATCAATATTCTGATCCTGTAAGGCATGTATTCCTCTGGCTATACTCTTTGCAGCACCGTCCCCCTGCACTTTTGCGGGGTACAAGATCAGCTGTACATACGGATTTCTTCGTTTCGTAATATTAATAATATCCTGTATGGCAGCACCTGTTGAGGCTGTAACTACACCAACTCGCATAGCATATTTAGGGATTGCACGTTTATACTGTGCATCAAACATCCCCATTTCCCTTAATTCACTTTTTAACTGTTCAAATTTCTCGTATAACAAACCTGCCCCTTCTAAGACAATCGTCTTAGCATAGAGCTGATATCTGCCATCTCTTTCATAAACTTCTATACTGCCTGTTGTGATTATTTGCTGACCTTCTTGCAATCGAAAGCCCAGTCCGTTTCTACATCCTGCAAACATTACACAGGCTATAGCGCCCTCCCGGTCTTTCATCGTGAAGTAGATATGACCACTAGAGTGGTACTTTACATTAGATGCTTCGCCCTTTACGCACAGATTGCGAAGCAAAAAGTCCTGTGAGAACATATTCTTAATATAACTATTTATCTTACCGACTGAATATACATGATCCATATGATGCCTTAAGATCTCCTATGCTATTTTTGCCAACACACCATTAATAAACGAAGGAGATTCATCTTGTCCGAAGCACTTTGCTAATTCTACTGCTTCATTGATCGCTACACTTACCGGAATATCATCATCCATTTTCATTTCATATACAGCAAGGCGGATAATTGTCAAATCCACTTTTCCCATTCTTGCTGTTGACCAGCCTTCTGCTTTTTCATTAATGATCTGATCCAATTCGGGAATCTTCTCTATAATTGCATCCACTTTTTTATGAATATAGTTCAATTGAAGCTGATTCTCATCATACATATCATCCATATAGATACGTATCTGCTCAGGCATCTCATCCAATTGATTAAATTCTACTCGAAACAACAGCTTAAATACATGCTCCCGTAATTGTCTTCTGTTCATTTTGTTCTCCCAAACCTAATATTCTATGACTGTTTTTCCATTGAAATTCCGGCTATTCTGATATTGACGTCTGATACTGTAAGACCGGTCATATTTTCAACTGCTGTTTTCACACGGTCTTGTACCTTACGTCCTGTCTCCGGAATGTTAAATCCATATTCCATAATTAATGCAATATCAATAGAAACAACAGAGTCGCTCAAATCTACTCTTACGCCCTTGCTCAGTGTTTTCATGCCAACTTTATTCATAAATTCTTTGGTGATATTTCCGGCAGTCGCTGCTACGCCTTCTACTTCTAATGCAGCCAGTCCTACGATATTTGCCACTACATCATCAGCGATTCTGACTTCTCCTGAAGCTTCACCCTCCAGTGTATGAATGATCTGATCTGTTTCTTTTGCCATTTGTCCTGCCTCCTGTTATATGAAATCTGATACATCTGCTCTTTTCTTCCATTAAATTTAATTATATCAAACGTACTCTTTTTTGCATAGTATCATTTTTATCATTCTATATATAAAAAATGATGGAATACTGATCTTTCATTTCCGCATATCTGATACTTGTGGTGTCCTGTAAATATTCAAATATATTCTGCTGATCAATCAAATAATTGTAATACTCCTGATATACCT
>JAAYYM010000314.1 GCA_012515365.1 Clostridia bacterium | reverse complement strand
TATTGGTTAGCTCGTGAGGTAATAGACAGAATTACAAAGGACGATAATGAAGCGCAATGCAAGAAGTTCATAGATCCTGCTTGTGGTTCCGCAACCTTCCTTGTTGCCCTAATAAACAAATATAAAGTATCATCACAGAATAGAATTTTCACGAATGTGTGTGGAATAGATATAAATCCACTTACTGTTTTGGCGGCTAAAACAAACTTTTTGCTTTTGTATAGTAAGTCATGCGCCTTCAGCACATCCGAACCTTTAGAAATTCCAATATATCATGCTGACACCATTGCAATTAACGATATTGCTACCTTGTTTGCAGATACAAATCAATATGATACTGTTCCAAAACTGAAGTATGACTATATAGTTGGTAATCCTCCTTGGGTTAATTGGGAGTATATGCCTGATAATTACCGAATGCAACATGCTCAATTATGGCAGTACTATGGTCTATTTTCTCAAAAAGGCTTAAACTCCAATTTTATAAAAGAGGATATTTCGGTTTTATTAACTTATGTTGTGATAGACAATTACTTGGCAATTGGCGGAAAAATTGGCTTTGTTGTCAAAGAAACATTGTTTAAGTCAATAAAGCAGGGTGAGGGCTTTAGAAAGTTCAGAATTACTCCTAAAGAAATAGACCTAAAAGTTATAAGAGTTGACGACTTGACTAAAATTAAGCCGTTTAGGGATGCCGTTACACGAACAGCCATAATCTATATAGAAAAAGGCAACAAAACTGCATATCCTGTCGACTATGTTGTTTGGACTCCGACTTCAAAGATTAAGTCTTTTGAGAATAATACACTGTTCGATTTATCAGAATTTATTGATTTTGAAGTTCTGAAAGCTCGTCCTTCCGTACAAAATACAATCAACTCAGGATGGATTACAGAGTCACCAGAAGAAATGAATTACTCAAAGTTTACACTTGGCACAAATGACCTTGTAGCCCGAACTGGCGTATTTACAGGTGGCGCAAATGGTATATATTGGTTAAGCATCGACTCTGAGCAAAATGGAAACGTTCTTGTGTCTAATATAACTGAACGTGCTAAAAACAAGATGAAAAAAGTTCAGCTTGAAGTTGAAAAAGACTATGTTTTTCCATTTTTAACAGGAAATGATTTAGACTTTTGGGCATATTCGTATTCAAAGTATATTCTTTGTCCTCATACGGCAGAAACAAAGATGTACCCTATTGATAAGAAAATTCTCACGCAGCACCCTCTGACAGAACACTACTTTGAGGAATTCAAGAAGGAACTGGAGGATAGGAAAGGTTTTACAAGCATGGATCAGCCTATACATGAACAATTCTATTATGCTCTTCAAAGAATAGGTGTCTATACATTTGCAAAATACAAAGTATGTTGGAGATATATTTGTAAGAACTTCACGCCTGCAGTAGTAGAATATGCAGAAGATCAATATCTCGGGAAGAAGAATATTATTGGTAATGAAAAGATAATTTCAATTGCTTTTGACAATAAAGATGAAGCATATTATGTTTGTGCGATTATCAGTTCTACTCCTTACAGAAAAACCATTGAAAATTATATGGTTGGAACACAAATAACGCCAAGTATAATTAACAGATTGAAGATTCCAAAATTCAACAGTCAAGATAATCAACATCTTGAATTATCAAGACTATGTCAAGAAGGTCATAAAAGTAACCTTCCTAAAGACGAGTTTATCAATCAAATTGATGCAATTGTCAAGTCTTGGATAAAGTAAAAAAAAGACTCAGTCAGATGTATGCTGGCTGAGTCATTAAATTTTATACATATAACCAAGCTTTACCTGCCTGTACCTCTGTTCCTGCAGG
>JAAYYM010000046.1 GCA_012515365.1 Clostridia bacterium | reverse complement strand
TTAAAAAACAATGTGGAAAGATTTCATATAACTATGGAATGTGGTTTATAAGTATGTCTTGAAATATTGACATCGTATTTCACTTATTTCAAGTCGATAAATAATGCACAATAAGGATAACTTAATCGGGTTATCTTATTAAAGAAAAATTTGCTTTCAGGATATCGGGAAAATGACAGTTAATAGCCGGAAAAATGTTCTTGTTACAGGTGCTGCGGGTTTTATTGGAACGCATGTTGTCAGGGAATTACAAAAAGCTCAAAATGGATACGATATTGTTGCATTAGATGATCTTTCAGGTGGTTTTATTGAAAATATTCCTCAGGGTGTCACATTTATTGAGGGATCAGTCAGCGATATGAACCTTATTGCTGATTTATTCAGCAAGTATTCGTTTGATTATGTCTATCATCTCGGGGCTTATGCTGCAGAGGGCCTCTCACATTTTATCCGAAGGTTTAATTATACCAATAATCTCATTGGAAGCATCAACTTAATTAATGAAGCTATAAAAGCCGAAACAAAATGTTTTGTCTTTACCAGTTCTATTGCTGTGTATGGTGCCATAGAACCGCCCATGACTGAGGAGAAAACACCTCACCCCGAAGATCCATACGGGATCTCAAAACTTGCCGTTGAAATGGATCTAAAGGCTGCCCACTCGATGTTTGGACTGAATTATGTAATTTTTCGACCACATAATGTCTATGGGGAGTATCAGAATCTTTCCGATCCCTACCGGAATGTCATAGGCATTTTCATGAAACAGATCTTTGAAGGGCAACCCATGACAATTTTCGGAGACGGTGAACAACAGCGTGCATTCAGCTATGTCGGAGATATCATCCCAATGATTGCTCAATCACCGATGAACCCAAAGGCACTAAATAATGTGTTTAACGTAGGTGCAGACAGACCGTATACTGTTAATGAACTGGCAAAAAAAGTTGCCAACGCACTTGGAAAACCAGATCATCCTACTGTTTACCTCCCGCCACGGAATGAAGTTGGTATTGCATACTGTGATCATTCCAAGGCAAAGTCTGTGTTTGGAGAGTCACCTCATACAAGTCTTGATGACGGTCTTGCAAAGATGGCAGCATGGGCAAAAAGTGCTACCATACGACCCCTAAAGCCTTTTACTGCGATTGAAGTCGAGAAAAATATGCCTCCTTCATGGCTTAGGTATCTGGAAAGTGATTAAGGAGATTTAAATTGAGTCATAAACGGATTCATGTGTTCACATCTGATGTTATCCCCTTTCCTGGCTGCCCAAGATCTGCTGGTGGAGTTAGAAGCTGGCAGATTATATCTGCTTTACAAAAAGAAAGACATCGGGTTACTTTCTCTTTTCCTCTACAATCTTTTTTGGCAAAAAAGGTAACAGGTGAGCTAGGTAAGAACTTAAGTGAAGAAATTATCTGGTGTTGTAATAATCATTTCTTCCCTGATCAGGTAATCGGAAAAATTAAGCCAGATATTGTAGTTTTTTGTAATATTAATTTGCTTAGCATGTTAAAGAAACATCATCCAGATACAATAATAATCGGTGACATTTATGGGCCGATTCATATCGAAGATTTTTTAATGAATTCCAGAACCTGTCTTGAAGATGATTGTCATCAGTTAATTGAAAATTTACGAAAACTTGATTATATTATTACGGTTTCAGAGCGGCAAAAATATTTCTGGGCAGCTTATAT
>JAAYYM010000313.1 GCA_012515365.1 Clostridia bacterium | reverse complement strand
GAATTTCAGGTTATTCATTTATGTGGAAAAGAACATTTAGATCAAACTCTTGCACAAACAAAAGGATATGCGCAGTTTGAATATATCAAAGAGGAACTAAAGGATTTATTTGCACTTAGTGATATTGTTATATCAAGAGCTGGTGCAAACGCAATTTGTGAATTACTATCACTTAAGAAACCATCCCTCCTGATTCCGCTTCCTGCAAAAAGCAGCCGCGGAGATCAGATCTTAAATGCTAATTCATTTAAAAAGCAGGGATTCTCTATGGTTTTAGATGAAGAAAAAATAACCGACGAATTACTGTTAGATATGATCCATACTTTATACAAAGACAGATTAAATTATATAAAGGCTATGGAACAATGTGGTCAGACAGACTCCACTAATAAAATAATAACGATCATCAAAGAGCTCTGTAATCTATAACTATTGTTTTAATATATTCTTGATTTCTTCAAGAGCTGCATCATCCGGATTAGTTGGATTCCAAAGGATATTCTGATGATCATCGGAATATCTAGGGATCAGATGCATATGAAAATGAAAAACACTCTGTCCTGCCACTTCTCCGTTGTTTTGAACAATATTAATTCCTTCACAGTGAAGCCTTTCTTTCATGACAGATGCAATCTTCTTTGCCAACGCAATGGCATCCTTTACTGTTTCTTCAGATATTTCAAAAAGATCGGCGTAATGATCCTTTGGGACAATTAATGCATGTCCTCTGGTAGCAGGAGAAATATCTAAAAATACTCTGAATTTCTGATCTTCATAAATGGTCTTTGATGGGATATCTCCGTTTGCAATTTTACAAAATAAGCAATCATCCTTTTTCATTTTCTTTAATCCTTTCGACATTTTTTTCATTACTAATTTCCTCGGATATCATATACTTATATCATCATAAGCTCAAATATAAAGGAGGAATATTTATTATGCTGTCAGTTCATGATGCCAATAGCGTCACACGTATCATTCATGATATTAATAATCCATTATCCGTCATTTACAGTTCGCTGTATGTTATTCAGATGCAACATCCGGAAGTAACTGACTTTAAGTATTGGAAAGAAACCATGCATGACCTTGAAGAACTAAGGAAAATATTACATGAACATCCCTACGCTTCATCAAGACTAAAAGAGAAAAGCTGATCTAGCATACGAAGCAGTCTAAAATCACCCTTTACCTGCATATCACCTGACATAAATGCTCTTTGGAACGTCATACGTCCCTCGATAATGGTATTCATCACATTATTGGTCAGTCTGCACACAACATCTACATTCTCCTTATTTCCATAATGGCAGACTAATTCACTATTTATGATCTCTACAATCAAAGGTTTTTTCTTTTCTTTTATAATAAATTTGTAGCTTGCAGTAAAATTACCCTGCGGATGAAACTTCTCCTGAAAATCATTAATAAATGAAGTACTCTCATCCATATCTTTATGTTCAAGCATATCTTTAAAAAGACTTGCTAATTCCTGAATATCTTGTTTCTGTTTTTGTACATAAGTATCATCTGAGGCATACTTTGAAAGTTGCTCAGTTTCCTGTGGCGTCAGATTTATTGCATTTGTAGAAGACACCATTTTTTTGACAACCTGATTACTTGCCGGTAATGCTGACGTTTTTTGTGATATTGTTCTATAAATATTCTCTGCTTTTCTTTCTATCAAATCTATATAATCATGATTCGTTTCAAATGTAACCATGTCATTGACATAACCACATATTCCACTACAAGGCAATCCGCCAAGTATTTCCCATGCAACAGAAAGATTCAGCTTCCCATCACGCTCTCCATATGTAGTCGACATAACAACAGGGCACATATAGATTTTAGCAATGGCTTCTTTATTACCATATAGCCAGCAGGCGTCCAGAAATTGCTGCATATATCCGCCAATTCCATACCATTCCACTGTCGTTGCCAGAATAATCCCATCTGCGTCATTGAGAGTAGCTGGTAATGTCACTATATTATTTTTCATCTCATACAGATTAAAACGTTCGATGGTTACATTTAATTCTTTAAGAACATCCTGCATTTTATTAATTACAAAGAGTGTAGGATCATCTAAAATACCTCTGCCACCATAATATATTTTAATTTTCATTGGCTTTAGCCCTCTCTTTATTTCTATTTCCTCTATACAATAACACAGTTAATAATAATCCCGCAAGCATCCCGCCAAGATGAGCCATATTATCGACTCGTGAGTCGAAAACTCCATGACAGATCCATATGATCACCACAATAACGCGAATTCCCGATACCGACAGATTTCTGAATTTACCTTTATTTATGATCAATAGATAAATCAGGCCACCCAATAATCCGTAAACTGCTCCTGACGCACCGGCTGATACGTTGTTTGTTCCACATAACAGCATATAGATTAAAGATGCGCTGCTTCCAGTGAGTCCACTAAGCATATACAAAACAAAAAACTTTATAGAACCCAATTCATCCTCTAACAATTCACCAATAAAGTATAACCCTATCATATTGTTAAAAATATGTTCAACATCGAAATGCATAAACATACAAGTAATCAAACGATAATACTCATGATTTATAATTACGTCTGGCGGATACAATGCTCCATGTGAGATCATAAAATCTATCGTCAAAGATTTTCCGGTAATCATTTGTATCAGAAATACCATCATATTTATTAAAAGTAAAGCAATTGTCACTTTTCTTGGATTGATCTGCTTTTTTATACGCTTTGCCTTATCTTGTAAATACAAAGAATATGCCTCTACACCATCCTTAATATGTACCTTTTCTTCCGTAGTATTCAATGTGTTTTCAATCAGTTTACGCAAACCATAAAATTCACTCATCTGGGTTTCATATACACATAATTGCTTTGTCACTGCATCAATCATCCAACAGTTGGTGATTGAAAGATTTATTTCCTTAAAGTCTGCAACACAATCAGTTATGATCAGAACAAAAAAATCTATATTTAAATATCCTTTGTCTTCAAACATGCTATGAACCGATTGATTCAGATTTTCGAATTGCTGGAGATTCATATAATTTCCGCAACACATATTCATGACTTGCACAATATGCGCATTAAGTAAATCCCCTGACAGATAAAAATCCACCTCTGGAATTTTGGATAATAGTTTTCGGTAGCCATTATTTAATAAAGTAAGTTCCAAACGTTCTTTCATCGTAAAATACTTCCAATACTTTTTTCTAAAGCAAGCGTATCATTTCTCAAAATGTGTGTCAATATCACAAATATCTATGTCTCAGTATCCTGATCAAAGATATCTTTCGTTGTCTGATCCACATATGCTATCATTTTTGCCCTTCCTGTCTGTTGGATTTTTTCAATAACCAGTAAGCCGATAAATGAAACGGTACCACCAACAATGCCCATTAAAACTGCAAAAGATTGTTTGTCCGGCTTAAACGCCATAACAAATAGCAGTGTAAGCAATATTATAATAAATAATACAATTCCACAAATATAGAAAAAACCTAAATTTGTGTCAGATACAACTGCAATGCTATCCTGAAGTGTATCTTTCTTTGGTAATTCTATTTCTTTCTGTGGCTTCTTTCTTGTAACATCAAATAATCTACATATATTAAAATTATCTTCTTGTGACAATTTGTAGAAATCGTAGGCAAGCGTAACCGCTTCCTCATCCTCATATTCCACATGTTCAATAAAAAACTCCGCCAATTCATGATAAACTCGCTCTTTATCACATTCATAAGTAGGAAGATAGCATAAATAAATTTGTTTTGTTTCTTTATTCATATAAACATAATCCTGATGAATAATCAGATGATCAGAATCTAATAAATACTCACTGACCATCTGTATTGCCTCTATGATTTCACTAATGATATTACATAATGCAGCATGATCTATTTTAGTTTTTTCATATATATTTCCGATAGGATGCAGACCACTGATTTCATATACAAATTTTTCTTCTCCGTTAATATCAACCGCTTTACAATCCATCATACACTTTATATGATTTTCTTCAAGCATATGTATCTGAAATTGATCATAATTGATCTGATTGGTAGAAAGAATCAGATGATTACATCCCAGATCTGTCTGATAAACTGCTATTATATCATTGATACTCATTTATGCTTTCTCCTTTCACGTATTGTACGAACCTCATCCACTTTGTATAGCATACTGGTTAATACAAAGCGAGGGCCCATCATACTACCGATAACGGAAAATAATTTTACATCGCCTGCACCAAGAATGTGGAGCAAAAAGACTGGCCATAGTATAATCAATGGCAGCAGGACTCCACTCATACAGAATACTAGTCCACTCCATCCGCCTTTCATCATCTGTAGGATACATCCTGTAAGCAGACCGGCTATGATCAGTCTGTTACTGACTTTGTAGGATTGAAGATCCATTATCACTGCAGCTGATACATAGACCAATAAACATAAAATGTTCATACTATCTCCATATGAAATTTTGTTTTCTTCGGATTGTTTGTTTGAATAAACAAGATTAATCAGAACCAAAGAAGTGTAAGCTGAATTATAAGACAGATATATTCACTTGTCCATACCTATCTCAATAATAAATTTTTTTTGTGCAATTATCATAATCTTTTAGAGACACACAATACCAAACAGCAGTAGAACCCCTGGAAAACCTAGGATTGCACATGTCAAAAGGCTAACTAGATTGATCCCGACACTGACATCCAGACCCAGTAGCAAAACAATCTGATTAAGCATATAGATATATATTCCTCCACTCAAAGTCCTTATGATAAAATTAATGATGTATTCGATTTTTTTTTTCATAAATACAATACATAGTACTATAGCACAGACAGCTAAAACGATCATCATTCCATCTTTCATATGTTGTACACCTGATTTGTTTTCTTTATTCATTAAGATATATGAATATATAGGTAAAATATGTCTATAATATTAAAAAAGAACAATAAGGAGCATGGTATATGAGTTCAAAAAAAAGAAGTCTTTCCATCGAAGAAAAAGCACATCTGGATATTATGCGGGATATCGCCATAACCAAAAGTGCTTTAGACAGTGCATATTCTAATTTTGATAACGTTACAGATCCTGACTTGATTGACTGCTATATTTATGAAGTCAATGCCGTACAAAAGAGATACAAATTTTTACTTGAAAAAGCTGCGAACCTTAATATACCAATCTCACATATGTTACACACGGAAACCTCGTAAAGCACCCTGGTCATTAAGACTTTCATTTAATGCTGTTTTTCCATAAGTCAGACCTGCATAAACGGTTTGTGTATTTTCCATCATTGCACTTGATTTATCCTGTCTGCATACTTCATTAAATGATTCCCTTAACGTTTCAATCCGGTATGCTACTTCATCAAGCAAAGCCGGATCATTTTTGATCAGAGCCATAGAGGTCGTTCTGTTTAGATAAAGATAGATCTGAACATAGTTTAGAGAAATCGGATATGAAAAATCCAATGCGTTGATCAAATGTGCGATACATCTCGTAATATGGCTGCATGCCTTCTTGTATTCATCGTGATTTATCGCACTTTTGGCTTCTTTAATATCATCTAGTATCATATCATAAATAATAATGATCATTTCTGAGCGGTTTGCCTGTGTAATTCTAAGCGTATACTCTTTTATCTGTTCTTTTGTCATAGATTTCTCCACTTCTTTTACTGTAATAACTGTAATGCAGACTGCGGTCTTTCATTTGCCTGTGCCAGCATGGAAGTACCCGCCTGAGTCAATACCTGAAGCTTCGTGTATTCAACCATTTCATCTGCCATATCGGTATCCATAATACGTGAGTAAGCACCTGTCATGTTCTCTCCGGTTATATCAAGACTGGAGATCGTATGCTCCAATCGATTTTCACTGGCTCCCAATTCAGAACGAATCTGTGAAATGAATTCCAAACCTCCGCTGATTCTGTCAAGAGCATTTCTAGCACCTTCGATTGTAGAGCAGTCTAAATCGTTTAACCCCATATTTTCAAGTGATATCTTTGGGATAACGACTGTCAGAATCTGACCTTCATTAGATCCGATTTGCAGTCTCATTCCACCAATTCCTGTAATATCCAGATTTACAGCTGTTTCTGCCATTGCTGTCGAATTATCAACAGCAAGTCTGATTTCAAATTCATTTCTGTCCTTAATGGTAATTTCATTATTTTCGATTTCGATTCTGGCAGTTGCACTAAAATCACTCGGATTCGTAAAGGATGCTGTCACTGTTCCGTCTGCATTTACACCCACATTCAGTCCATATATATCAACCGGTACTGTTTTACTGTAGCCACTGACCTTTACTGCATCATTATTGGTATAACCCTTCAAATCCTGCTCGCCGCCAAGCAGATTCTGTGTATTAAACTCAGTATCTTTTGCTACTCGTTCTATTTCTTCACATAACTGCTTAACCTCTGACTGAATTGCTTTTTTATCGGCAGTAACATTTGTTCCATTGGCTGCCTTCACTGCTAATTCATTGATTCTTTGAATCATTGACTGGATTTCTGTTAATGCTCCCTCTGCTGATTCGATTACAGATACACCATTCGCTGCATTTGCCGATGCTCGTTTTAATCCTCTGATCTGCGCATTCATCTTATAGGAAATTGCCAATCCTGCCGGATTATCCTTTGCGTGATTAATTTTATACCCTGATGATAATCTCTCAGAAGAATCCGCTAACAAACCTTCATTGGTCGTTAATACATTACTTGATAGTAATGCTGATATATTACTGTTAATTTTCATATTTCTACCTCTCATTCTTTCCTGAAATAACTGTGATAAATGCTTTTGCTACTTCATATAATGACTTTGTATCCGTGTTATTATCTTGTTTTTGTATGTCTTCTTTAGCTGACTGAGTTTTACCATACTCGTTGCTTTGTACAAAATTCAGCTTTTTCATTTCTTTTCCTGTTGTTTCTAACAGTTCTTTCAGCTTTGGTTCTATCTCTGACAGTTTTACTACACCCTCAGAATCATTGCTTACAATAATACCCGTTACCTGCTTTCCATCTACTTCGAATTCAGCAGATACATCTCCATATTTCTTTGAGTTCATGCTTGCTGTTACTTTTCCCTCTTTTGTTCCTTTGATCACCTTAAGATGGATCACTGACAGCTCTTCTCCGATATATACAGGCATCTGGTAATCATCTTCTTTTGATAACGATCCGGCAATTGTAAGCTGTTTATGTATCAAATTAATGGCCCGGACATCAATAGAAGACGTTTTCTCCATACTTGTTTCACTTAACATCTCCTTACAAGTATCCAATAATTGTTCATAAGAGGTTTTCAATCCCTCTTCTTGATCTGAATTCTCATACAAATTGTCCATTCTTTCTCTGATCTGATCATAAAAGATTGTTTTCTCTTCTTTTTTCTGACCGGAATAGGTCATAATCTGTTGAAAAGTCTGATTTGCATGATTCATCCATTCTGCCTGTGCAAGAATGTGATCGATCGTAACCGGTTCGTTTGCATCTATCAAAGATTGTATCACCTGATCTTCTGCCATACTTGCTTCTTGGAATCTTTGCATCTGATCCTGATATGCGCTCTGATCAAATTCCTGTGTGTCCTGTGCATTTGCAATCTGTTCTTGAAAAGCTTCCAAAGAAAGATTTAAATCAATGGATGTCTGTTTCAATTTCTCAGGTGTCAACTGTTCCAATGTATCTTTTGATAAATTCTGATAATACTGTTTCTGATGAAATGCGGTCTCAATCTGTTGTGAAATAGAGGTATTATCTGTAATTAAATCCTCTAATGCTCCAAATTCATCTGATACAGATACATCCATTCCTTTTGCCTTATTAGAACGTACTGCCGACAACAAATTTCTAAGTGTCAGCTCTTGATCAGTCTGAATAACACGTCCAATCACATTATTTTCATTTTTTTCGATCTGATGTAACAAGCGATAAATTCCAATATATGAGTTTCTTTCCTCTTCTGATATCTCATTGTTTTTTTCCATTTTCCATAGATATTCACTATATTGGTCTGCTTCCTCATTCACATTTTT
>JAAYYM010000312.1 GCA_012515365.1 Clostridia bacterium | reverse complement strand
GCTTTTGACTGATAACGGAATACTTTTTATGGAAACATTCGTAAGAAACAGCAACGATGACATTTATGAGAGGAATGTGAAAAGAGGTTTTCGATATGGTCATATAGTTCTGGATAACGGTATCGAGTTATATCACGCTTCACCTGATGAAATAGATAAGTCTTTAACTGATTCAGGATTTGTAAAGGTTGATGGCAAAGACGAAAAATATAAAACCTGGTCTGATGAAATGGTTGATGGATATACTTGCGTTTTCAGAAAGAATAGGTGATCGACAGTGAGAATGTTTGTTATTCCGACTCATAGAGAATGTTTAAAATCTATTATTTCCATATTACATGAAATGGAAGTATATCACAATCAAACCGGAGATGAACCCATACTTTTAATACTTGATAACGGTAGTAGTCAAATCAGCAGTATTAACAAAACATATTTTAAAGAGCATAAAAATGAGTGGAATAGATTTCGAGTGTATTATATTAAAATTGACAATACTTCCGAACTGATTGAGATTATTTCCCAAAAAAGCAACATTGACATCAATGTTCTAAACGATCTTCTTATCCCTGAAAAGATTGATTATGGAAAGATATATAATCTTATATATCTTATGTCAAGTGCCTTGAAATGTAGTTCATTTCATAGGAGAGATTCTGATTGTTATTTTGATCCTGATTATACGAAGGAAAATCTTTCTGTAATACAGGAAACTAAATTTCTGAATCAGCCTGTAAAGGCTGTTATCAAAAAAGAAATTCTTGATGTTATCGATGATGTTTCATTTGATGATGACGAAAAAATACTTATAGCAGGAAGTAATTATGTCGGTAATTGGAATATTGATCTTCACGAACTGTCAAGTAAAAATCCAGATGTTGCAGCAAACCTCCTTGAAATATGTGATATCCCTGAGGACAGCATTGAAGATCAGGTAAACAGTAATTACACTGATAAGAAAATGGAACAACTTAACAAAAGAGCGATTCTCAAAACAAGCTTTAATGTTCCTGATGCCCCTGAATGTGGAAACATGAGTATGTCCGAAATATTCAGGTGGATTCCTAATTTTATAGGCGAAAATGGAGTGGGCTTTGATTACTTTACTTATTTTATGGCATTCTTATTCAAGGTTCCAATAGTCTTTCATCAAGTTCGTATTCCTCATATACATGATGACAAACGGTATGATAATATTGATCTAACCAGATATTGGTTAGGTGTTATAAAAATGGTGGATTTCGATTTAATCTATACAAAATTTATACAAAACAATTATCCAGCAAAACTTATGAAGGATGAAAAAGGTCTTAAGGTAATAAAAAGGATATGTAAAAAAGAATTTCCGGATTGCCTTGAAGAGATAATTGAAGCTATAAGCATAGACAGCCGCATTGAAAAGTATAACAGTGTAGTAAACGATATTCTCATAGCCTCAGGTATTGAAAAATATGTTTCAATTGGAAAAAAGCTTCTTGAATGTCGTGATTCAGTACTTGATAGTTTAACAACTGAATATCATAAGAGTATTTATCTGCAGCGCATATGGACAGATCTAATCACAGCCGCTGACGGTGTTGATGTTGAATTATTTAAAAAATATAAATTATGAAAATGATAAAGGAGTAACTCTTGTGATAAGTGTTGTTATCCCTGTTCTGAATCGTCAGAATACTATAGGCAGAGCTATCGATTCTGTTCTGAGTCAGACATATCGTGAATGGGAGTTGATTGTTGTGGATGACGGTAGCACTGACAATACAGTAGAAATTGTCAATGCATACACTAAACGCAATTCAAGGATAAGACTGGTTTTCAACAGAAACAATCATGGCGTTTCATCTGCCCGAAATAAAGGAATAATGAGTTCAAAAGGGAAGTATATTGCTTTTCTGGATTCAGATGATGAATGGTTGCCTATCCATCTTGCGGAATGTATTGCAGCCCTTAACGAGACGGGGGAGCTGTTTTGTAGTGCGCTATGGATAGAAGACAGATATTGTACCATGAATAAAATAGGTGAAGACGGCTGGTATAATTACATTTTCAATGATGCACAGACTAAGCTGGGGATAGTCCGGAAAGAGAAAATATGGAAGTTTGACAAAAGGTTATTTGAGTATATCGTAATGACTGATTT
>JAAYYM010000311.1 GCA_012515365.1 Clostridia bacterium | reverse complement strand
GCTGCAGGAGAGGTAGCCAATGAATATCAAATATATCAAAGAAAAAATTAAGAACTGTTTTACAACGACAGGACTCGCATTAGTGATATTGACCTTTGTAGCCAACCTGTATCAGGCGAATGTGCTTTGTCTGGAAACGGTTTATCAGGTACTCGGAGCATGCATGGTAATAGAGGTGGCAACTTATTTGCTGGAGAGCTTTGAGAGTAAATATGTCCTCATAGAAATAGCAGTAAATATGTTTGTGATCTTACTGATTCTAGCAGCTGCCGGAGCTTTGTTTTCATGGTACGAAAGCATTCCGTTGTGGGTATTGATCCTGATTGGATGTGCAGTTTACCTGATTGGCGGACTGATCGATCTGTTCCGTGTACGAAACGATCTACGTGCCATAAATGAGTTGATAGAGGAACAACAAATAACAAACATAAAGTAGAAGGGGAATTTTATGGAAGTGATTTTACGAGCAGAGAATCTAAAAAAGGTATTTAAAAATGAGGAAGAGGTTCTAAAGGGAATTTCGCTTGAAATTATGTCTCATTCCTTTACCGTCTTATTAGGAAAAAGCGGATCAGGAAAAACTACCTTGTTGAATATTCTGTCAGGCCTTCTGAAACCGACTGAAGGAAATGTCTACTTTGAAAATCAGGAAATCACAGGAATGTCTGAGAATGCACTTGCAGCATGGAAGAGAAGCAGCACAGGAAACATCTTTCAGAATTATCTGCTCTTAAATAATTTAAATGTAAAGGAAAATATCGAGATTGGATTGAATCCGGGATTCACCCCACTTCCCTTTAAGCAGCTGACAGAGCTTTTGGAGTTAGACGATCTGCTTGAAAAATTCCCGGCGCAACTCTCAGGCGGACAGCAGCAACGCGTTGCAATCGCCAGAGCAGTCATCAAAAAGCCGGGGATTTTATTTTGTGATGAAGCAACAGGCGCATTGGATGAATTAAATAGTAAAAAAGTCGTGGCACTTCTGCATAATCTGCAAAAGGAATTCGGTATTACGGTTCTGTTTGTGACGCATAATCTTCAAATTGCCGAAACAGCAGACCGTGTGATTACGATTAAGGATGGCAGAGTTTTCAGTGATCGTATGAATGAAACACCGATATCAGCACAGGACATGGTATGGTGATATGAGGAGTGAGAACATGAACCATGAAAAGATGACACAACAGATTATGCAATTAATGTTTAAGCAGTTAAAAACAGAAGAATTAAGAGCAAAATTATTTGTTATATTCATGACACTCTTATCAATCGGAACATCCTTTATGTACTTTTTCGTACATTTTTCAGTAGATGGAAATCTAAAATTGTTAAGACATCTTTCCAACCTGAGCGAAGATCAGATCAAGTATCAGAATGCACTCGTTTCGAATGCAGTTTTGGCACGTAACATATTAATGGCATTTATTGCGTTGACGACGTTTGTGTTTGTTATGTTTTATTATCGGTTCTTTCGATCCAATATGAAACAATTAGGAGTGCTAAAAGCACTTGGCTTTACCGATCAGGTGATCTGTAGACAGTTCTTATATTTTACAAGTATGTTAAGTCTGACAGGCGGTGTCATTGGGCTGATCGGAGGCTTCTTTGTATCAGATACATTAATGAATGCAGGCAGAGAATCCTATATGATCACAGAGCAGGTCAAAGGAATCAGTCTGTCAAGTGTTCTGATTGGCATCGGACTTCCTTTGTTTGTTTTTAATATCGCAACCTATATCACTTATGCTATGATCAGAGGAAAAGAAGTAGCAGGATTGATCATTGAAAATAATGACTCTGCCAAAAAGAGCAGATGGCTTATGGCAGTCAATCATCTGAGTGAAAAACTGCCTAAAAAAAACAGACTGCCAATGCGACTGGCTTTACGAAAACCTATTTCGGTACTGCTGATTATTATTTCAGTTATGAGCTTCTCTGTTATGTTTATCTTGGCGTACTCTCTTAATTTAAGTAGCACAAAAGTGGTAGACTCTCAGCTCGTTGGACACCATTATCTCTATGAAACACAATTTGATCAGATCCAGACGATGAAAGCCGATGATCCCGCAGCACTTTATTATCTCTCGGCGGAGACATTTCTTCAAAAAGGACAGGATAAAGTGACACGCACGATTACAGGAATAGAAGCACCAACAGAAGCACCAACAGCAATATTTGAATTGCTAAATAAAGAAGGGAATGTAATCCGGCCACCTGTACAAAACGAAATGATCATTGGGGTGGAATTACAGGAACTACATGGTTTCAAGACAGGTGATATCGTCAAAACCGATGTGGATGGTTGTGAGCAGGAGTATGTAATTTCGGCAATTGCCGAAAATGCAACCATGAATCAGGTCTATGTTTCAAGGGATACTTTGTGCAGACAAATGCAATTATCTACGGATTCCTACAACGGTGCATTCAGTATGAACGATCTTCATAAAGGGACGCTAACGATTACAGATGCAAAGAAACGAGATGCGCTTAAAAGAAGCACTGTATCAAACAAAACCAGTGCAGTGATTAATCAGGTCATGGGCTGCTTCATCGGATGCATTCTTTTGTTTCTGGCACTTTATCTAAATTTTTCATCAAGTACACGCGAAATGTTGATCCTGCATCTGATGGGTTATCAGATCAAGGAAATCAAAGCGATGTTACTCGATTTGTACAGACCAATTCTCTGTCTTTCATTTATAGTGACACTGATTCCTTCTGTACTGCTTGTGAAACATATTTTAAAATCTCTTTCCGTACAAATTGGTGACTATATGCCGTTTCAGACAAATGTGTTTGTGATTGTTGGGATTTTCCTGCTCCTGAATTTAATCTACTTCTTGGTACAGGCGACTTTTCATCTAGGGATTAGACGAATTATCCGCAAAGAAGATATCTCTTGGTTTGTATGATTGCATTCTCAGTCTGATTGGGTTAAAATTAATATGAAAAGGTGAATTTTAACAAATGCAGCATAGAGCATGAGGACGAGCAGAGATATGGAAGAAAAAATACAAGATGGAGCATTATGCTCTTTAAAAAAATCAAAATTCGTTAGAACTGTTTTTTTGCGAATTATTTTGATTATTCTGATTGTTATCATAGCTGTGATTGCAATTGTATTCTTTTTCTTTACATCGGAGATCAGGAACAGCATTCTTTCAGAAAGACAGAAACAGCTGGATGTCATTAATGATACGATATCAGAGAGAATGGAAGCGGCAACGAGCATTGCATACAATATCGGAACAGATGAATCATTTTATCTGGAAAGTGTAGAGAAAGAAAAGTATTCCGGTACTGTTATGTCCAAAACATTGGAACGATATCTGGTAGGAAATGATTTTATTGAACATTTGGCATATTACAGGATTTCTGATCCTGATGTTTTATACACATCAAAGGGCGAGATTTCTTTTATTGATTTTCTTTGCAGTTTTATGAGGTTTGATCAGACGACTGCACAGACATGTATTGATGAAATACAATCTACTAACAAAGTTGTAGTCAAAAGCTTTTTATCAGAAAAGGCAGAAAGGCACTACTTTACTTATCTATGTCCACTTCCGCAATTTTCCAAGAATCCACAAGCGTTTGTAATCATGCTGATTCCTGAACATGTATTAAGTGATGTGTTAGAAACACAGCTGATGCATTATACCGGAGAAGTATTGATTTATAATGCTTTAGGAGAGGAGCTGTACAAGATCAGTAATCTTACTAAAGATATCCCGCTCTCATTGTCTGAGCTGAATGCTTCCGAGACATTAGTGATCGACGGCAGCAGGTATATGATTCAAAAGAGTGTATCTGATAGTAATGGGTGGACGTATGTATCCATCATCCGTATGAGTGATATTATATCTGGAGTGGCACAGAAGCAGATTATTTTCATTGTGCTTCTTCTGATTCTGATG
>JAAYYM010000310.1 GCA_012515365.1 Clostridia bacterium | reverse complement strand
TGTTTCCTGCCAGAATGAACGAAGTCAGCATATGAATAAAGATAAAGCAATGCAGATGTTAAAGGCAAAACTTTTGATGCTGAAACAGGAAGAAAATGCAGAAAAACTTTCCGATATCCGTGGTGATGTGAAAGATATCGGATGGGGAAACCAAATTCGTTCTTATGTAATGCAACCATACAAAATGGTAAAGGATTTGCGTACTGAAGCAGAGACCGGAAATGTAGATGCTGTCATGGATGGTGCGCTAGACCCGTTTATAAATGCATATTTAAAGTGGATTCATACCAAAAAGCCCTCAGAGTAGGGCTTTTTTTATGTGAAAAAGTAAAAAAATCACACATTGCAGGAATTTACTATCATTGACAAAAATGTATTTTGATGCAATAATGAGTTATAGTTAAAAATTCACAAAAATGAGCGTGTATACCATCCGCTCTAGTGCAAAAATAACAAAAGACGAGGTGGCATGATGGCAAAGAGTAAAGGTAAACTAAAAGAGATGCGTATCACACTGGGCCAAAAGATTACTTTATGTGTTTTGGCGATACAGATTATTACTATTCTCATGCTGGCAGGATTCGTTGTAAGTAAAACGACCTCCAGTGCAAGAGATACTGCAATCAGCAATATGAAAGCAATCACACAGGAACGTGCACAGATTGTAAGAAACTACGTGAAAGAAGCAGAAAATACTTTAACAGCTTATAGCCGTGCAGGAGAAATTTCAGCACTTTTACAAAGCCCGACAGATGAAAAAGCATTTGCGGCAGCACAGAAATATACAGAAACGTTTTCAGGTGATGTGGCAAATCTGGAAGGTTTGTATGCCAGCGAGTGGAATACACATGTATTAACACATACAAATGCAGGCGTTGTAGGTATTACAACAAGAGAAGGTGATCCGCTGAAAGCACTTCAGGATTCTATGCTGAAAGCAAAAGGCGTTTATAACACAGGTATTATTATTTCACCGGCAAGTCAGCAGCAGATTGTTTCTTTATACAGAGCGGTTCTGAATGATGCAGGTGAACCAATCGGTCTTGTTGGCGGTGGTATCTTTACAACCGGTTTGATTGAAATATTAGATGGATTGAACATTGAAGGTATGACTGAGTCTAAGTACTGCATGGTTAATGTAAAGGACGGAGCATATATTTTCATTGATGATCCTGAAAAAACAGCGCAGGTTGCAGAAGAAGATTATATTAAATCAGTAATTGCAAGCGTAGCAGATGCAAAAGAGGATGTAAGTGGTTCTATCGAACATAAGATGAATGGCAAATCTTACATTTCTACATACTATTATATGGCTGACCATGGTTGGATTTTCTTTATTAACAACAGTGCTTCTGAAATTTTAGCAAGTACAAATGAAATGAAGACAGTATTAATTATTCTTTCTGTTGTGGCACTCGTTGTTTTAAGTGCGTTCTCATTCGTATTTATCCGTAGAATGATGAAACCAATGGCAAAGATTGAAAACAGTATCGTAGCATTAAAAGATTATGATATCCGTGAAAATGAAGAAATCCGTAAGTACGGAAGACGTAATGACGAGCTTGGCGGTATCGCATCAGCAGCAGAAAGTTTAATCCGTTCACTGAGAGATATCGTATTTACATTACAGAATTCCTGCAGTCAGTTAGACTCAAAAGCAGATTTGCTGCAGGGCTCCTCCGGTAATCTGATTGAAAGTGTAGTAGACAGCGTAGCAGTTACGGAAGAATTCTCTGCATCTCTTGAAAATACAAATACGATTATTTCAAATGTAGATGATGAGATTAATAAGATTAATGACGCAACACAGGGAGTTCTGAAAAATATTTCCGGTTCTGTTGAAACAAGTAACAGCGTTATTGATAGTGCTCATATGATGAAAGAGCAGGCTGATAATGCTTATAACACAGGTCAGGAAACATTGGAGAAAACAAAATCTTCTGTAAGAGAAGCGTTGGAAAGCTTAAAAGAACTGGCTAAGATTAATGACCTTGCAACAGAAATCTTAAAGATTTCAGGTCAGACTAACCTTCTTTCTTTAAATGCAAGTATTGAAGCAGCACGTGCAGGCGAAGCCGGTCGTGGATTTGCAGTAGTTGCAGGTGAAATTGGTACACTTGCTGATACTTCCAAGAATACAGCATCTGCAATCCAGATTTTGTGTCAGGAAGCAGACAGCAGTATTGAAGCAGTAAATGAATGCTTTAATACGATTATCGAATTCATTGAAAATGATGTGATTGCGCAGTTTAAGGATTTCGTAGATAAATCTACATTATACAGTCAGGAAGTTAACATTATTAAAGAACAGTTAGATTCTGCAGAGCAGGATGTACAGCAGTTATGTGCATATGTTGTTCAGATTGCTGACGATATGAGAAACGTTAAGACTATTACCGGAGAAAACGAAGTAGCAATTAACACAATCGTTGAAAAGAACGAAAGTACATCATTAATCGCAGAAACAATTCAGAAACAGTCTGAAGAAAACAGAGATTTAGCATTTGAATTACAGAAATTAGTAGATAATTTTGTACAGTAAAATGATACGAAAAAGGAGACCGAAATGGTCTCCTTTTTTATGTCCAAATTATTTGTGTGTAATGATGTCTAAATAAAAC
>JAAYYM010000045.1 GCA_012515365.1 Clostridia bacterium | reverse complement strand
TTTTCCATCTGAATAAGTCTGAATTCTACCGGTTGCATTGGTTCCGTCAAATTGCCAGTCCTGTTGTTCTGTTGGGTTATATGATACTGTAGTTAAATCCAGTGTATTTATGTAATTTGCATCACTCACCGTAACATATTCTGTATCTGCTGTTGTAACTTTGGATTTATATGTTCTTGCATCCTGTACTAAATCTAAATCACGCTGCGCTCCAATTCGATCATAGAGCACAAAAAATAAATCTCTTCCTGTTGCTTCGGCTTCCTCTTCTGGTGAACCATACTCTGATGCAATTCCCTCAACCTGAGCATCATCATTGTTTTCATTCAGATCCTCATTTTCTTCTAAATCCTGAGCTGCTTTCTCTGGTTTGCTTCCACATCCTGCTGCCATAAGTACTAACCCTGACAATAACACCAGGCAAAATAAGTGTATATTTTTCATTTTCACATTCCTCTCCATATTTTACTTTTTCATGCAATTGCTAATCAGCTAGAGAAGAAAATTTAAAAAAAGTGATACAATCTCGGAAATCTCTTTTTAAGCTTTTACTTCTGAACCCCTAGACAAAAGAACTACCGTCTCAATATGTCTTGATTGGGGTATTTAGATGCCATGTACTAGCAGCACTTCCAATTCTTATTTTACTAACAGAAAAGATACCCTTTTCAGAGTATCTTATTTTTTGATTATTTTAACACTTACGATATCTCGTTATGTATTTCCAATTTATAGGGAATCCCATTTTTTCTAACAATTCTTCCTCTGAAATACTATCGTGACTTTTCAGATATTTGTGAATTAATGCAGCTAATTCTTTTTTAAATTCACTATACCACTTACTATTTAACAAATATCGCAACGTGACAGCAACCGCAAACAAATCATTTTTTCCATAGATGTATTGCTGTCCCTTTTTAGGAATATTCATTTTCTTATGAATTGGTAAATTCGAAATGCTATCTGTTGTCCTATATGTAAATAGTCGCTCTCCATGGGCACAGACATTGCGATATTTTACAAGTACTGTCAGTATCTGTACCAACTGTCGCTCATTGATATACGGATAATTTTGACTTACCTTAATTTGAATATCCTGTGGTAATAGCATATACATTTTTGATATATTTCCAAAGGTAAGTGCATTAGTTAGTACCCATAGTGGAACATTTTGATATTTTTTTTGTGCGTGATTAATGTAATGATAATCTGTAGGTTTCTCTACATAGTTTTTTAAAACTCTTACGAGGTAATCAATATCTCGAACATTCTTTTTCCCAAAGTAATTATAATTATGAACATCAAGATACGCCTGTTGCCCTTCTCCATTCTTCTCTGTGAAATAGTAAGAGACTAGTGATTTAATTTCATTTTCTACTTTAATCAAATACTTTAGAAAAATCTGACGAAGTTGCTCATCAAAGTAGTATAACTCTACTATATCCTCGAAATTTGTTCCATCATTATATTTTTTTGTTGTGGGGTTCTTAAAGATGTCTTTGTATCCACCAATTAATGAATAATAACTTGTCTGCTTCAGAATCTCTTTCGCATATGCTTTATCCTTGATAATAAGGTTCTTTTCCTTTGCCAGCTTTTCTATCTGCTGGTCATAATCCAGAAAAATCTTTTGCATATCCTATCCCCCCAGTTCATAGAATAAAAAAAGAGGAGCCCCCGCAGGTTCTCCCCCGGTCGCAGGCCTCACAGGTTTCTGCAACGCGATCACTGTAATTATCGTACTCGACTAACTACTTTCTGTCAAGTAATATTTACAGCTCTTTTATTATATTCTGCTTACCAAAATTTATACCTAAAATGAATTCTTTAATGCCGCCTTCCAGTCTAAAAGTTCCTGATTTATGGGCATATTCAGCCCTTTATTTTTTTATCCTTGAATCAATACAACCGTCTCAACGGTACTTTCATTGTCCCAATCAAGTTCCTGTGTCTCTGCTCCATTGAAAAATACAGGGAATTTGAACTTGATATGCTTTAAGAATCTGCCATCTTCCTGCTCTTTATCATAAAGATGCACTTCCTCTACAAAGCTCTTTACAAATTCTTTTTTCTCTCCATCAGTCATCTTATCATACAGTTTATCAAAATAAAGAAGGAATTGATAGACGTTATCGCCAGAAATTTTCTGCTGTTTTATGTTAAATAAACGACTTTCAATTTCTTCAATAGACAATTCTAATGCATCCATTTCATCGTACAATCCATCCATGCGTTCCTGCATATCCCGATATTTTTTATCATAATGCTTGTCTGCTACCGATAAATGATCCATCTGGGTTGCCAGCTTATTCTTTGCACCTTGTAACTGTTTTAGCTGCTCTTTCAAGTTCGTATGTTCTTTTTCCAAATCTTTTGTATCTAGACTATTTCCTATTTTCGTCCTGATTTCATTCTCGAACTTTGGATTATTTACCAGTTTTCCAATAATCTCAGCAACCGCATCATTTACCTTATCTTCATTCCATTGCTTTTTGTAAGTGCAATGATGTCCATCAATGAAGGTTCTATGTTTACAAGCATAGTAAAAGTAATCTTTGTATAAGGTTCCATCCTTACGTTTTTTACGATTGACATTTCCATACATACCACTTCCACAGATTGGACATTTTATAATACCAGATAAAATATGCTCGTGTTCAAGACTATGAACCTTTTCATTGCCCACTCCAGTTTCCTGACGCTTTTTCTGTGCCAAATTCCAGTTTTCCTCTGAAATAATTTCATCATGAATTCCATCGCTAATCAAATAAGAATCCTGCTTTACCACATGATATTCATTTCGGGTTCCTGCAATTTTCTCATTCTTACGTCTGCCAAAGGCTAGTTTTCCACAATAGATTGGATTGTCCAATACTCCTTTGATAAAAGAAGATGAAAAAGTCTCCATTGTATTGTTCTGTCTGATTTTTTTTCGGTAGCCATTCTGATTAAGGAATACAGCAATTGCTCCAATCCCCATGGTTGTATTAACAAATTTATCATAGATCAGACGGATAATAGGTGCTTCATCTTCTGCAATCTGTAATTCTCCATCTACCAGTTTATACCCATATGGAGCAAATCCACCGTTCCATTTTCCTTCTCTTGCTTTCTGCCTACGACCTTCCATGGTCTGCACAAGAATATTCTCACGTTCAATTTCAGCTACCGCTGACAATACGGAAATCATTAATTTACCTGCGTCCTTTGAGCTATCTATTCCATCTTCTACACAGATAAGATTCGCACCAAAATCCTGCATTCTCTGTAAGGAGCTTAAAACATCCGCCGCATTTCTTCCAAATCGGGACAACTTAAAGACAAGTACAAAGTCTACCTTATCCTTACCACTTTCAATATCACAAAGCATCTGTTGAAACTCTGGTCTTCCTTCTACACTTTTACCAGATTTGCCTTCATCAGAATATTCACCAGCAATCACCATTTCTTGATAATCTGCATATTTTTTTAGTTTATCCTTTTGCGCATCCAGACTGTAGCCTTCCACCTGCATGGAAGTGGATACTCTGGTATAAATGTAGCATTTAAGTTTTTTCTTCATCGGCACTCCTCCTCCACATTCTTATTCGTGAATTCCACATAAGGCTTTTAACATTTCTTCAAAGGGAATAATGTAGTCTTTCCCAATTTTTCTTAGAAGACGATTTTGTGCGTATGCCTCATATGCCTGAATTGTCTCGTCTTCTCTCCACGCATACTCCCAACGATAACCCATATCTAAAATCATACGAGTGATATTTCCAGTAATTTGTCGATCCGCCTTCTCAGCGAATATAATACTATCCACACTGCTCATATAAGTGGATATTTCTTCCGTGTTAATATTGCCTACCTCGAAAGTGTATGGAAGTGCTTCCATCACAACCTCTGCAAACTTGTCTTTATTTCTTGGCAGTTTATTTCTAAAGAGCATGCTGTACATAGTTTTATCATTCATTAGGATTATAGTGTTTCGTCCATCCACCTTTGCAACATGTCCATGCCATGCATAAAATGGATTGTCCTCTTTTTCTAACTGTTCTGGTGTCGCAAAATCTGCCTTGCTTAGTTTTAATGCGGTCTGTAGTGCCTTTGAGCAATATATAATCATTAATGTAATACCTCCCTTGTCTATGAAAATGAATTGTTTGTATTATGTTTTTTACTATTTTTCAATTGTCCCAACATTATTTTATCACTGTTCCAACTCTTAATCAATGAATAATTTTCATTAAAGTTATAAATCAGGGCATAGCATAAGTCTTATCTATGCCCCAATTTATTAGCTTTTTTTAAGCTCTTAATTCTATGCAGCGCTAAATTGATAAACAGCAAATCGTTTTACATAGGTAGCAAATCTTGATTTTTTTCCATCCACGTTCATTATCCATCGCTCTGGTCTGTATTGAAGTTCCATCTTAATATCTTGTAAAACCATAGAACCATACTTTTCCATCAACTTAGCCATTAACCTACAACATCGCTCAAATTCCTTGTTCATAGCCATCTCCTTCCCGCTTTCATAAAGCTTTTTCTTTCTATCCTACCGTGAAATGAGATCCCAGACATTGATAGAAAACTGATTGAAATTTGAGTATTTTTTGAAAGAACATTTGTTCGTTTGTGTATTCTGTGATATAATTTAGATATTCCATTGCAACTGGCATTTGATGGAATCTGAAATTTAAACATTCTAAGGAGATGATTATTTGAACCGAGTTGATTTTCATTCTGTATCTGCAATTTTATTCCACTATTTGAAAGAAGCGGATACATCACAAATAGATTATGTGTATATGATTTTTGCCAGCTTTTCCAATGATACCGAGGATTTTATGTATGACAACGGATTAGTCTGCAAATGGATCAAAGGGCAGGCGAAGGTCAGCCCTAGAATCGTTAATTATTATGTGGATGATTCCCGCAAGGAAGCTATGTATCAGGATATGGAAAAGGAACTTTTTCCTTATCTGAGTGATTATGCCAATGCGGCTAATGATATTAAAACACTTCTGATATCGGATACTTCCATATCCGATTTTGAAAAAGAACGACTACTTTCATTTTATGCAGAATCATCAAGTGACGCATATGCATGTTTTATCGCTGAAGTTCTTTTGTTTGGTATGTCCAGATCTTTTGTCAAATTTGATGCAAAAGCTTCTGGTGGCACATCCCCGTTAATTGATGATATTATACTGACTACCCTTCTACCAAAACCAATTAAAACCTTTGTAGGCAGGGAAAAAGAATTAGCAGAAGTACATGAATTACTAGAAGAACATCAAACACTTTTTATACAAGGGGTAGCTGGCATTGGAAAAAGCGAACTTATTAAACGATATATTAAGCTTCACCGAAAAGACTATACCAACATCTTGCTCCTTGATTATTCAGGTAGTCTCTATGAAATGGTAGCTGATTTGGATTTTGTGGATGATACGGATGGATTAACAGAAAAAGAACGATTCCGGAAGCATTTTCGCTTTCTAAAATCCTTAAAAGAAGATACCCTGCTTGTAATTGATAACTTTGACACAACAGCTTCCACAGAAAGTCTTCTCTCTCAATTTTGTGATTTAAAATGTAGGGTTATCTTTACCACAAGAAATCTATTTTCATCTTATGAAACATTGACAATTACTGCTGACAAGAAACAGGCAGAGCAGGTATTGCAAAGCAACTTGGGAACTTCTACTGATTATTCTCTGGAAGAACTGGATCTCATTCTGGAATTTTTAGACTATCACACAATGGCGGTAGAACTGGTTGCAAGATTACTCTCATATACAGCCATAACACCTGCCAAATTATTTGAAGCGTTAAAAGAAAATATCCTTCTTCCTTCGGATGATATCAAAATCTCAATAACCAAAGACAACACTACTGAAAAGAGACGATACCAAAACCACATGGAAAAGTTATTGGATATGCAGGAACTAGAACACAATCAGCAGAAAGTATTAGCTGTCATTGCTCTAGCACCTGAGACAGGTATTCCTATCAAATTACTGTATCAGTGGTATGGTACTTGTGTAAATGAAGTAAATGAATTGTTGGAACTGGGATTTTTGACAATCGAACATAACCAGATTCAACTACATCCCTATATACGGAAAATAATTAATGCACGAAAATCCTTGTCATTAAATGACTGCCCACACTTATTCGAACATCTAAGATCCACTTGTGTGAATGAGGTAAGTAGCTATCATGTTTTCGCACTGGATATGGTAGATACCACCCTACGCTTTGTTAAAAAAGATAATGAAGATATTTGGAAGCGAATCGTCTTTGCTGCCTTAGAACGAACCAGTCAGTACCAGCAATTCCGCTCTTTTGAAAAACTATTAAATGAGTGTAATGATATCTGTCAGCATTATCGTAATATTTCAACCGAAAACTCAGCCATGCTCCTTCACTTTCAGGCAGTGAAAGCAGCTAAAATTCATCAAAATTTTATTCAGGCTCTGGAATTAGAAGAGAAGGCAATCTTTCTTGCTACCAAATATGGAACCTCGCAGATACTGAATCTTTCCAGTATGTATCTGGATGCAGGAAGGTATCTCGCTCTACTTGGAAAGCAAGAAAAAGCTCTGGACTATACAAAAAAGGCTGCTGGAGTTCTATCGAATACACAAATGCAATACTCAACTGCTGGAATCTTTACCCTGACATCCTATGCAAAGCTTTTGTACGAAAGTGGTAAAATAAGCGATGCGATCCAGATCTATTCCAACTGTATCGGTCTCGTTAAAAAAATCTACGGAGATAATAGCATTACCAAAGGATATCTTACGCAAAATCTTGCCGCTATTTGTGCTTCTTCTGGTAATAACAAAATGGCAATTTCTGATCCATCCTATGCTTTAAAAACATTAGAGCAACTCAGCTACTATTCTCTGATTGGTGGATATA